>JBDSLN010000339.1:0-3427 GCA_039916365.1 Vicinamibacteria bacterium | reverse complement strand
GTCACGCCGATCTTGCCGATGCGCTTGACCATGTCGAGACTCGAAGAGAGCACGCTCGGGGAGACGGTGGAAGATCGCACGATCTCCACCAGCTTCATGATGTTCGCCGGCGAGAAAAAGTGAAGTCCGAGCACGCGCGAGGGATCCTTGGTCGCCTCGGCGATTTCGTTCACATCGAGAGTGGATGTGTTCGTGGCCAGGATGGCGCGGTCGCTGCAGACCTCGTCGAGGCGGCGGAAGACCTTGTGCTTCACTTCCATCTCTTCGAAGACCGCCTCGATCACGAGGTCGGCACGACTCAGCAAAGCGTAGTTGGTGTTGCCTTGAATGAGGCCAATCCTGGCCGCGCATTCAGCCGCGCTGATCTTTCCTTTCGCCTGCGAATCCTCGTAGGTCGATTTCACCTTGTCCAGGCCGCGGTCGATGGCGGGCTGGGTCTCATCGGCGACCACCACCTTCATCCCCGCATTGGCGAAGGCCATCGCGATGCCGCTGCCCATCGTGCCGAATCCGACCACGCCGACGTTACGGATCGCCCGAACGGTGGTCCCCTTCTTCAACTCCGCGACCTTTTGCGCTTCTCGCTCCGCAAAGAAGACGTGACGCAACGCCTTCGATTCCGTGCCCCCGACGAGTTCCATGAACGCGTCGCGTTCCTGACGCAGCGCTTCATCAAAAGGCATGGTGAACGCTCGTTTCACGCACGCAAGCGCCGCGTGAGGCGCCTTGCGGCCGCGCGCAGACTTGGCGAGATCCGCCTCCACGCGTGCCATGACGTCGGCGGAGAGAGCCACGAGCGGAAGATCACGAGTTCGCCGAATCGGCCGGCGAGACATTCGCTCCGCAAACGCGATCGCCCGGGCCAACGCGGTTTTCGCGGGGACAACCTCATCGACGAGGCCCATGGGCACGGCTTCCGCCGCTCCAACTTTGCGCCCATTGAGGATGAGATCGAGCGCCGCTTCCGCTCCGACCAGACGTGGCAGACGAACCGTTCCGCCCGCGCCGGGCAGAAGGCCAAGGGTCACTTCAGGAAGACTGATGAGCGCGTCTTCATCCGCCACCCGGTAGTGACAGCCGAGTGCCAGCTCCGTGGCGCCACCCGCGACAGTGCCGTGAAGTGCTGCGACCACTGGCTTTTCGGCACGCTCCACCAGGTCGATGACATCGGGCAGGGAAGGACCGGCGGGGGGGGCTTCGAATTCGCGGATGTCGGCGCCACCGCTGAAGTGCTTGCCGGCTCCCGCGATGACCACGCCCATGACGCTGGAATCGGCCATGGCAGTTTTGATCGCCGCCTCCAACGCGGTCTTCACCGCTGTGCCCAGCGCGTTCACCGGCGGACTGTTCAGGGTCAGAACCGTGGTCGCGCCGCGCTTTTCAACATTCACAGACATCGTCTCGTCATCTCCTTGGGCTCAATTCAGACTCTTTCAACAGCCTGGCGAGTTCACTGCCCCAGATCGCCGGCCAGGAGTGAGTTGAGTGTCCGCGGGTCTTGTCGGAAATCGGAATCACCACTGCGCGGCCCTTCTTCACACGCTTGATCTCCGCTTCCAGAATTCCAAGCTCGGGCGGATTCACCTGATCGTCGGCAGAGTTCACGGCAACCAGAGGACAGATGATCTTCTCGAGATCCTTCGAAGGATCGTAGTCAAACGACGACTCAAACTGGAAGAGCAGATCGTTCGCATCGCTGGTAGCAAGGCGCTGGGCGACCATCTCGTCGAAGAACGCATCCGCGGTGTCGCGGGAAGGCGCGCGCTTCTGCCACATCAAGGGCACGCTGGACATGAAGAGACCGGTGTAGATGGCGCTCGTCAGTCCGCGCGGCTGCTTCGTGTATTCGCCGTCTTTCCACTCGGGATCCGTGCGGATGGCCTCGCTGACCATGCGACGGAACATGCGGTTGCGTCCGGCGATCTGGACCGGCGCGCTCGCGAGTGGCATCGCCGCATCCATGAAGGTTGGATAGCGCTCGGCCCACATCCAGGTATGCATCCCGCCCATCGATGTGCCCATGACGAGACGAAGGTGATCGACCTTCAGCCCTTCGGTGAGCAGGCGGTACTGTGCCGTGACCAGATCGCCATACCCATAGCGCGGGAACTTCCCGTGAAGGCCATCGCTGGGCTTGGTCGACTTGCCGTGGCCGATGTTGTCGGGAAGGATGATGAAATGGTTCGTCGCGTCGAGAGGCTGGCCGGGACCAAAGAGTTCGCCGCCGAAGTTATCGGTGGTGAACTGAGCGCCCGTGCCGCCGGTGCCGTGCATGATGAGAACGGCGTTGGTCACTCGGCCCTGCGCGTTGCGCGCCGGGCTGCCGAGCGTTCGGTAGTGGAGATTCAGCGAAGGAAGCGTCTCGCCCGAATCGAACTTGAAGTTCGCGATCTTGAAGTCGCCTTCGGTCACCGCCGGCTTCCCCGCCGCCACCGGCGCCTGAGCCCCAAACGACGCGCTCGGGATGAGAACGGCAAGAGCAAGCGACCGGATCACGACGCGAGGTTGGATCATGGCGGGGAACTTAAGCGACGCCATGCCAGGGGGCAAGCGTCGTATGGTCCAGGCGGGAGGGACGAGCGGTTACTCCGCTTCGATCCCCGCGGCACGCAAGACTTCAATCACTCGGAATCTCGAGTCGAGGCCGGAATCGGTGATGCCGGGATCGGGTGCTGGATCCGGATACGTCCGCGCGTCTTCCACGATCCATTTCTTTTTCTCGGTGAACAGCAGTCCAATTTCGATGTGCCCATCGCGCTGCAGATCGTTGAACGCGTGATCGAGGGCAAGCCGGACGCGAGCCTGTTCCGCGGCATTCGCGGATCCTTCGACCGTGAACCAGGCGCGACCGTTCGCGCGACCCGTCCCGCAGCCCGCGCATAGAGCTTCGACCGCCGAGAAGTCAACCTTGCACTCGGTGCATTTCGAGACCGGCAATCCGCCTGAGTTCGTCACGCCTGCAATATTACGTGCGACACGGGAATCGGCGGTCGGTCTCGGAAGCAGGCACCCAAACCCTCTCTTTTGGCGAACGCGATCCTGGAGGGAGGATGGTGCGCCCGGCGGGGATCGAACCCGCAACCAACGGCTTAAAAGGCCGCTGCTCTACCATTGAGCTACAGGCACGCGAGCCGGATTATATGTGAGGGCGGATCGACAGCGACAGCGAGCTTTGCGCCGCGTCAGCCGTAGGTGTTAGGAACGCAGCCACCCGGACGTGCGGGCGTTGTTGTCGATGACGGAGGCCTCGCGATCGGGGCCGACGGACACCAGCGGAACTTCGGTGCCGACCAGATCGCCGATTTTTTTGATGTAGTCGCGCGCCAGCTGCGGCAGCTCTGCCCAATCACGTGCATGGCCGGTGGACGTGTTCCAGCCCTTCGAGTTCTCGTAAATCGGCGTGCACTCCTCGTAGATCTTGATGTCG
>JBDSLN010000338.1:0-4535 GCA_039916365.1 Vicinamibacteria bacterium | reverse complement strand
CAGATTGGCGAGCTGGCCGGTCGACGAACCTTCCGCGGTGTGATGGTCCCAGCCGCCGATATCGACGAAGGCGAGCTCCACGCCGAGGTCGGCCTTGATGAGCTGGGCCATCTGCTTCAGGCTATCGCCCAGACGGCCACGCGGATACCTGACGCCTTCCGATGGCCGGTACTTCGCCGGATCCGCAATTTTGAGCGCTTCGATTGCTTCAAAGGTCTCACGACCCGCGTTGCCCAGCATGTCGTGAGCGGCATCGGCGTACAGCTTCTCGAACGCAGACGATGAATCGGCGCCGGCAGCCTGTGCGCCGCTACCTGCCATCGCGCCGTTCTGAGCGCGTCGTCCGCCCGTTCCCATGCCGCGTCCTTCGCTCATCGCGATGTCTTCGCGCACGTGAAAGTCGTCGATGCGCGCGAGCGCCACGGCGGGCGATGTGCCACGCAGGACACGGGGCAGAGTCTGCGTGAGCGCCACCGCCCTGAACTTCGAATCGGTGCGATCGAGCGAGCCCGAGCATCGATTCATCCAGCCATCGCCCGTTGACTTAAGCCCGGGCGTGCCGCTTTCCATGAAGTCCTGAGCGTCGAAGTGGGAACGCGTGAGATCCGGCGACCCGACCGCGTGGACGATGCCGAGATGCCCTTCTTTGTAGAGAGGCATCAGATCTTCGAGTGCGGGATGGAGCCCGAAATGACCGTCGAGGTCGAGCGCCGATCCGGCGCGTCCGCCGCCCGGTGCCGGGAGAGCAATAGTGGGGCGCGCTTTCGCGTAGCCGGAGTCGGCGTAGGGAATGACCGTGTTCAGACCATCGCAGGCGCCGCGCTGGAAGATGACCACCATCGTCTTGCGCTTGCCCGTGGATCCGGCTGCGTACACCGAGCGCATGAGCGACCGGGGTGCTGTGCCGAAGACGATGCCCGCGAGGGCGGAAGACTTGAGGAAGACGCGTCGCGAGGAATGGAGGGTCATGGCCTACCTCTTCTGAAATTCGGGCGAACCGAGGACGAGTCCGACCAGACGCGTGGGGCTGCTGCCTTCCTTGACGGCTTCGCCTTCCAGCGTCTTTTTGGAGTTCGGCGAGAGACCACTGGGAAGAAGCTGAGCCGCCACCGTTTCCAGCGTGGCGTTCTTCTGCGCCAGCGTCTTCGTGTCGACATGCACGCCTTTGATGCGACCGGCCGACAGATCGAGAGCGAAGTTCATGCGCTCGAGGAGCGCCGAAGTTGAGATCCATTCTTCGGCGGCGTCCTTGTAGCCGGTCGGCGGCTGTTGGAGATAAAGCGGCATGCCCATTTTTGCGATGCGCTGCGTAAGCGCCTTTGCGTCGGTGACATCGGCGTCAGACACCCGGACCGCGCTCACCACGAATTCGAGCGGCGTCTTCACCTTGGCGGCGCGATACGAGGTTCCGAGGAACTCCTCCGAGGTCACGATGGTGCGGACCACTTCGCGGATGTCGCCCTTGGTCTTCTCGAACGTGGCGGCCGCGCGGCAGACCAGGGCCTGCGGAGGATCGTCCGAGACAAAGCGCCGAACCAGCTTGGTCGCGATGAACTTGGCGGTGGCGGGTTGGGTAGCGAGGCGATGGAGGATCTCCAGACCTTCCTTCTCGCCGCCATTCTTGATCTTGGCGCCGAGGACCTGCTTATCGCCGTGGACGTGGCGCGGCTCTTCGAAGCTGAAATGAGAATCTTTGTTGACGCGCGGTCCGCCCGGGCCTTCGCCCACGATGGTCCAGCCGGTAAACGCCTTCGCGACCTCGATGACGTCGGCCTGGGTGTAGCCGCCGTCGACGCCGAGCGTATGAAGCTCCATCAACTCACGCGCATAGTTCTCGTTGATGCCGTAGGTGCGGCGCGGCTGGGCCGGCGCCTTCGCGTTGGCCATCTGATCGCCGCCAAGTCCCGCCATTTGAGGATCCTGACCGTTCGGGCGATTGAAGGCGCCGGGACGTCGCTGCCCGCCCCGGGCGTTCACGCCGTTGCTCATGCGTCCGCCGTTCTGGGCCTGACGCTTCGCGAGCGCTGCAGCGCGCGGGTTGAAGTTCGGATCGGTCGACTGCCAGTTGTCGAGGTACCACAGCATCGCGGGACTTTGCGCGGTCGCTACCAGAAGATCCTCGAACTTGCCCATGGCATGAGAGCGGATCGCGCGCTCGTAGTCGCCCACCATGAATTCGATCGGGCCCTTGCGGGCGAACACGTTGAAGTGATTGAACCAGAAGTCCGTCATCACTTCATCGAGCTGGCGTTCGGCGAACGAAGCGCGGAGAACCTTCCCGGACTGAAGATCGGCGATCACCTGCTGTGGCCCTCCGTCCATATGAGCCAGCTCCGGAAAGCGTTTCATGAAGTCCTCGCGCTGAGCGCGTTTTGCTTTCGGACTGTCCGGGTCGTCGACGGGCTTTCCTGCCGCCTGAGCGTCCTGGCGTTCTTTGTCCATCGCCTCTTCGCGTTCGGCGCGCGCCTTCTGAACCTGCTGCCGGATGTTCGCGGGAACCTCGTATTTCTCACGCAGCTCTGACGTTGGCATCGCGATGGTCCGGAGCGAAGCGAGGCGGGCGTTGAGCGCCATGTCCTCGCCCGCGGCAGGGCGAAGCTGGGCGTCGATCCAGTTGCCCAGGCCTGCCTGTTTGACCCGTGCGATGTCCGAGGCGCTCGCGCCGAAGGTCAACCGGTTCAGCACATGGCCGATGGTGGCGTCATCGTTCGCGACCTTCGTCGCGGATGCGCTCGAAACCGCCGCGCCGACCGGGGACGGACTGGTGAGGGCCAGCTGGGTTGAGAGCAGCGCCAAAAGCGCGGACCGGAAAAGACCTGGGCTTTTCTGCATTGAAATGACTCCTTGCCTGTACAGCCCATTTGACGCCGACGCGACCGTCGGGGTTGAGCCTCGGGCGCGGCTCGGCTTCGGCCCGAGGGTAAAGTCGTTCCACAAGTCCGGTAGATTGAGCGACAAAGCGCTTGATCGCCCCATTTTGAGGAAGCCCCAGAACATGAAGATCTCCCTGACCGGCGCCATTGTGATCGCCATGATCATCGGCGGCCTGATTGGATTTGGCATCGCCGAACACGCTTTCAGCGCCGAGACCGCCTCGGCTCTGCTCACCACGTTTGACGTCTTGTCGAAAATTTTTCTGAAGCTCATCAAGACGATCGTGTCGCCCCTGATCTTCGCCACGCTCGTGGTGGGAATCGCCGGGCATTCGAACCTGAAGCAGGTCGGACGGATGGGACTCAAGGCCCTCGTGTACTTCGAAGTGGTCACGACCCTTGCCCTGTTCATCGGTCTCGCTGCCATCAACTTCACGAAAGCCGGCGTCGGCGTGTCCAAGCCGGAATCGGGTGCTGAGACACTGGCGAAGCCGCCCGCCCAGAGCGCCTCCGACATCGTGCTCCACGTCTTCCCCGACAACATCGCGAAGTCGGTCGCCGAAGGGCAGGTGCTCCAGGTCGTCGTGTTCAGCCTCCTCTTCGGCATGGGCCTCGCGATGGTGGACGAGAAGCACAAGGCGAAGATCCTGCCCGTTATTGAGGCGTTCGCCGAGACGATGTTCAAGTTCACGAAGATCGTCATGTACTACGCGCCCATCGCGGTGGGTGCTGCGATGGCGTACGCGATCGGCAAGATGGGCGTTGATGTCCTGGGCAATCTGCTGAAGCTCGTCCTCACGTTGTATGGCGCGCTGATCGTCTTCCTGCTGTTCGTTCTGGTTCCCGTCGCGTTGATCTTCCGGATCAACATTCGTCGCTTCATCAAGGCGGTCTCGGAGCCGGCCAGTCTCGCGTTCGCCACCTCAGCGTCCGAGGCGGCGCTGCCCCTGGCTATGGAGCGGATGGAGAAGTTCGGTGTGCCTCGTTCGGTCGTTTCCTTCGTCATTCCGACGGGCTACAGCTTCAACCTGGATGGATCTACGCTCTATCTGGCACTCGCCAGCATTTTCGTGGCCCAGGCCGCGAACATCGACCTGCCTCTGTCGACCCAGATCATCATGATGGTGACGCTGATGCTCACCAGCAAGGGCGTCGCCGGTGTTCCGCGCGCGACTCTCGTCATCATCCTCGGCACATGCGCACAATTCGGTCTTCCCGAATGGCCCGTCGCGGTCATTCTCGGCGTCGACGCCATCATGGACATGGCTCGTACCGCCGTGAATGTCACCGGCAACTGCCTCGCTTCCGCTGTCGTGGCGCGTTGGGAAGGCGTTCTCGACGACAACCCGGAAGCGACGGCTGCGGCCCGGCTCGCCGCTCAGGCGTAAACCTGCCCTAGTCTGATTCCCGGCTGCGCTGACGGATCCAGATGGAGAGCGCTTCCGCGCTCATCTCGCCCTTGGCGGTGGCGAGGGTGGTTTCGACCAACTCCGCTCCGCTGAAATCCGGAGCCCAGCCGTTGGCGACCAGAAAGGCGATCGCCGCGTGCGCGCCCACTCGCGTGTTTCCATCCACGAAGGGATGGTTCATCACCAGTGAGTGCATGAGAGCAGCCACCTTGTCGGCGATCTCGGGATAAAGGTCCTCGCCGCCGAAAGTCAT
>JBDSLN010000337.1:0-4289 GCA_039916365.1 Vicinamibacteria bacterium | reverse complement strand
CCTGGGTAGGTCTTGCGGAGGTCAACAACGGACACAGCGACGGGCATGAAGCGGCGAGAGGTTATACCGGAGGTCTTGTCGGGGGTTGGGGCTCGCGATAGCCTCGGCGGATGGCACATTCATTTGTGATTTATTCGCGCCTCGCCGGTCGAGGACTCTTGCTGTTGGCTCTCGCGGGTTTCACGGGCGCTTGTGCCAAGCCCAAGGCGGGATCGGTTCTCTTGAGCAAGCTCGATGAGAAGGGATTCCTCAAATACGCGGGACCGAAGACGGAGCTCCTGCGCGCCGAGATCACGGACAAGGGCTGGCCGGCGCTCTTTGGCGACACGGGGAGGATCTTCGGAGCGGACGGCCTCACCCTCGCCAAAGGCGGAGTCGGCCACTTCATCGAAAAGGTGCGTCCCTTCCTCGAAGGACAGGGCGTCGTGATGCCCACGCTCAAGGATGACTTCCGGCAGGAGAGTTACGCACTGCGCATCAACGGGGCGCCCCTTCCGATATGGACCGGGGCCGACCTGACCCGCGAGTTGAGCACCCAACCCGGAATCACGGGCGGGCTCGCCGCCGCGCGTTCATTCGCATTGATCAACAAACTTCTCGAAGGTGCAAAGTCGCCCGAGCGCGCGTACGCGATTTACGGCGGCGCCGCCCTGTCAGTCATGTTCCTCACCGACGAGCAGATGGCGATCATCAAGTCCGATCCCCTCGCCGTACCGAAATTCATTCCCTATCGGCTGACCACGGACTTTCCGTTCTTCGGCCAGCCGCAGCAGTAACTCTCAGCGGCCAAGGCGAATCTTCCGAGCGACCGCCTCCGCCGCCGGCGGGTCGTCGTTGGCAAGTACCACGATGACGAGGCGCTGACCGGCGTTGAGCTCCAGCACGCCGTTGACACCGGGACTTCCGCCGGCGACACCAAGACCTCCCCGCATGGGTCCGCCTGGCCGCGGCGCTCCCCCTTTGACCGGTTGAGGCCCACCCAGGTACCAGGCGGTATAAGCGGGCGAGGCAAGGCGATTCGCAACCACCGCTTCCGCGTATTTGAGAAGGTCCTGAACGGTTGAGTAGCCACCCCCGGCGGAACTGCCGCGCGCGGGCAGCGAATAGACGTTGGAGGACAACTCGGTCTTTCCGCGCTTTGTGTATCCCACGGCAAGATTGCGGACGATGGCATCGACTTCGAATGCGTCGGTGTCGGTCATGCCAGCGGGTTTGTAAATGTGCTCCCTGACATAGTCGTAGTACGACTGGCCGCTCACCTTCTCGATGATGAGACCCAGGGTCACGTAGCCGCCGTTCGAGTAGGCCTCGGCTGTGCCCGGCTCAAACGCGAGCGGTTTGGCGCTGAAGAACGGCAGGTAGTCGGCGAGCTTACGTATCCGATCTTTCGGAGTCGCATCGAACTCGCGTCCAAAGAAATCGCCGATGCCCGACTTCATTTCGAGGAGTTGATTCACGGTGATCTTCGCCGCCGAGTCGGCGTTGGGAAAATCGGGGAGGAGCCGGCCGAGCTTGTCGTCGAATGAAAGCTTGCCCGATTCTACGAGTTGAGCGACCGCGAGCCTCGTGAAGGTCTTGTTGATCGATCCGAGATTGAACTTCGTGTCCATCCGGTTCTTCACATCGAAACTGCGGTTCGCAAATCCCGCCGCTCGTTCGATCACAGTCAGGCCGTCCTTGGCGATAAGAACCACACCCGAGAAGCCCGCGGCCACCGCGTCGTCGATCACAGCGGGCGCGCCTGCGATGACCTCCGCAGCGGAGCGCGACGGACCGACCTCGGGTCCCGGGCCGCCAGCAAGCGGGCGAACCCCAATGTCGGCCACCGTGTAGGGAGGCTGCGGCTCGACCGCGAAGTGGAGAACCACGGCCCGGCCTCCCGTGCGCGTTTTCGCTTCAATGTCGATCTCAAAATCGGTCGCCTTCGCGACTTTCAGGAAATCGATTCCGCCGCTCTGCTGGTAGAAATTGAGATCGCCGTCCGCCATCCCAGCATCGCCACCCCGGTCGGTGTGGAACTTCTGCAGTTCCTTCAACGAACCCGAGTTCAACGCCTTGACGAACAATGAGACGGCCTTACCGACGGGGGTGTCGGGAAGCGTCAGGGGTGGCGCGGTCGTTTGGGCTCCGCCAGGAAGCGACAGGCAAAGAAGGAGTGTGCTCAACAAGAGGCGCTGCTTGGTCATGCCTCATTTGACGCCAGACCGGGCCGATCGCTTGGGTGTGCGCCGAAGTTTTACATCGCCTGAACAGAATTCGTGCCTGTGTCCCGAGGGACATTCAGGGGGAGTGGAGCCTGCGCGCGCGTCCCCGGATATCGCCCTGGCGCTGCGGCGTCGCACACGGGATAATGCGGTCATTGGAGACCATGATGAACAAAACCGCACACAAGATCCTTGCGTTGACGCTCGCTCTTGGGTTTGTCGCCCCGCCCAGGGCGTCGGCCTGGGGTGAGCGCGGCCACGATCTCGTGACCCGTGTCGCAGTGCGGTTGTTGGCCGCGAGAGTCGCGAAGGGCACGCCTCTGGCGGTTCAGTTCGGTCGCAAGGAGTTCATGCTCGGTCACATCTCCAACGTGCCCGACATCGTCTGGCGCAATCAGGGCGACGCGATCGAAAAGATCAACGCGCCCACTCACTTCCTCGACATCGAGTACCTCTCCCCCGAAGTCACGTTCGTCACTATCCCGAGACTGCTGCCCGAGGGCGTCACACGGATGCGTCAGTTGTGCGCCGACAAGCCTGCGGGCTACGTGTGTCCCGCCAAAGGGGACGCCAACCCGAACGAGAGCTCCGCGGGTACGGCACCGTGGCGGGTCAATCAGCTGTATCGCCGAACGGTGGAGAGCTTCAAGGCTATGAATGAGGGCGAGAAGATCGACGCGGCGGCCGTGGATCGCGCACTTCTGACCGCCGGTCTGATGAGCCACTTCGTCGGCGACCTCGGAAATCCGTACCACGCGACCATCATGTATGACGGCTGGGAAACCGGACAGGGCGGCATCCACAGTTACTTCGAAACGAGCGTGGTCGCAAACTATCGCCTGATCCTCGACCAGGAAGTCTTCGATGCCGCGATGGCGGGCCACGCGATGGAGCGGGTCATGAAGCAAATCCCTGCGTCGTCGCGCGCCGAACTCGAACGGGATCCCATCTCGATCGCGGTGGCGCTCGCTCTCGACTCCCACTCGCGCCTGGCCGCCGCGAACCTCATCGATACGAAGTTCGCCATCATCAAACCAAGCGGAACCGGTCCCGATGGCAAGCGATTCCAGGCCGAACGACGCGACGCTTCAGAACTTCGCTTCAAGTATCACGAGCTTCACATCGAACGCCTCGCGACCGCTGCCGAGGTGCTCGCGAACCTCTGGTACATGGCCTGGGTCGATGCCGGAAAGCCCGACTTCAAGGGCTATCAGAGCTTCGCCTACCCGCTCGCGCCGGAGTTCATCGCCCCCGACTACCTCTCTCCCGCGAAGTAGCTACTTCAAGGAGCCGAGCGCCTCGATGCGCTTGGCTTGGGCGGCCGTAAGAGGCACGACGGACAGGCGCCCCTGACGAACCAGGGGCGAGGACTCGAATTCCGGGTCGGCCTTCAATGCGCCGAGCGTCACGGGCGCCTTGAGCGCTGGACCCGCGACCAGATCAATCACAAAGAGCGACGTGCCTGAGGATTTCGGATCGGGATAGGCCAAAGACGCGGCCTTCGCGGTTCCCACCACCGCTTTCTCGGAGCCCGTGTGATAGATGAAAACGCGATCGCCCTTCGCGATCTCGCGCATGTGCTTGAGGGCCACCGGATTGCGCACGCCATCCCACACCCCTGATCCCTTCGACACGAGATCGGCGAATGAGTAGTCGGTGGGCTCGGTCTTGAAGAGGTAGTCGGCCATTCAGTCTCCTTGAATACCTTTGCAGTGTAGCCAATCCCGTGGCTTGACATTCTTACAGTGCTATTTCATAGTCGCACTGCAAGACATGGCCGATATCGTTCGATTGGAACAGGGCATACGCGATCGCCTGATCGAACACGAGTCGCTCGTGGAAACCCTCCTTCAGGAGCGCGAACAGATCCGCGGGTCCGTGTTCTCGCGCTTCGCGGTGTGTGGCAAGGCTGGGTGCGCTTGCACGCAGGGCGAAAGGCACGGTCCGTACTACGTGCTCTCCAGTCGAAGCGGCGGGTCAGGCGGTTTCGTGTACCTGAAACAGGAACAGGTTTCGCGCGTGCGCGAGCTGGTGAACCGTCATCGCCGCTTCAAGAAAGGCTTGAAGAAATTGAAGGGCCTTTCG
>JBDSLN010000336.1:0-4778 GCA_039916365.1 Vicinamibacteria bacterium | reverse complement strand
TCCCAATCCCATTCGATGGCGAGACAGTAGAAGTCTTCCGAGTCTTCGCCGCCGGTGAGTTCCGCCATGGCAATGACGCCGACCGGCGAGAACGCCATGCGCGGCGACACCCGCACGCCCAGAGTTGGGCGCTTGGGCTTCGCAATCGCGGGAACGCCAAACATCAAGGCAACGGCGATGGATAGCGCCATCGTACGGAATAAGGGAACGCGCTTCATCAATAACCTCCCGCTCACAGGTTCGATCGGCCGCGACAGACGTTGGAGGGGTCGCGAGAAATGAAAATCCATTGTAGATCGGACAACCTACAATCAGACAAGTGCCCGAACCCCACTTTGACATGACCCTCCCGGCCGGCGTGTTTCGATGCGGCGAAGTGCTGGCCCGCATCGGTGGACGCGTGTATGTGGTCGGCGGCGCCGTTCGTGACTGGCTGCTGCACAAGCCGGTCAAAGACTATGACCTCGAAGTCTTCGGGCTGAGCGCCGATGCCGTGCGTTCAGCACTTTCTTCGGTGGCGCGCACCGCACCCGCCGGCGATTCGTTCCCTGTCTTCAAGGTGGCCGGTCTGCCTGGCGTTGTCGGAGAAGTGGATGTGGCCCTGCCGCGCCGAGACTCAAAGAAGGGCGCGGGTCATCGCGGCATTCTTGCCGAGGCCGATCCATTCATGTCGATCATGGACGCCGCACGCCGCCGCGACTTCACCATCAACGCTCTGATGTTCGATCTCCAGACGCGCACGCTCGAAGATCCCTTCGGCGGAGAGGCGGATCTTTTGGCGGGTGTCTTGAGGGTTGTTGATCCTTCGACCTTCGGTGACGATCCACTGCGCGCTTTGCGTGCTGCTCAGTTCGCGGCACGATTTGAGTTGACGGTCGAACCGGACACCGCGCGATTATGCGCCTCGATGCCCATGACCGAACTGGCTCCCGAGCGCGTTTTCGGTGAGATCGAAAAGGCGCTGCTTCAGGCGAAGCGGCCTTCGATCGCGTTTCAACTTCTCTCCGATTGGGGCCAGCTTCACGCCATCGCACCGGAACTAGCACCCCTTGCCGCGACGCCGCAGGATCCTCAATGGCATCCGGAAGGCGATGTGTGGGTCCACACGATGCTTGCGATTGATCAGGCGCGTTTGCTGATCGACGAACTTGACGTGCCTCGCAAGCTGGCCGTGATGCTCGGAACGTTGTGTCACGATCTAGGCAAACCGGGTACCACCAAGCTGGAAGACGGCCGTATTCGCTCGCGGGGGCACGAAGAGGCAGGAGCGGCTCCCACAATTTCATTGCTGGATCGCTGGAACGTTCACACCCGCGATGGATTTCCGTTACGCGATCAGGTGATCGCACTGGTCAAGGATCATCTAAAGCCGGGCGCGCTGTATCAGGCCCGAAGTGAGGTCAGCGTGGGTGCCATCCGTCGCCTGGCCGGTCGAGTCGAAGCGGATCTTCTCTATCGGGTCGCGCGGGCCGATTGTCTTGGTCGAACCGGCGACTTTCCACCCGTCGCGATGGATTGGTTCATCGACCAAGTGCGCAATCTTTCGGTTGAGCGCGCCGGTCCTACGCCGTTTCTTCTTGGGCGCGACATTGTGGCGCTTGGACTGAAGCCCGGGCCGCCGATCGGGAAGATTTTGACGGAGGTTTACGAGCAGCAGCTCGACTCAAAGATCGTCGACCGGGATCAGGCCCTGTCTCTCGCCTTAAGACTTTCGCAACAACACCTGGCTCAACCTTCACCGCTCGAGGGTGGTCAAAGGTCCAGTGTGCCGCCCCTGACGGGCGTCAAAATCTTAGGCAAATTCAAGGAATCACAATGAAATTGAAAACATTCTTCGTCGCTGCGGCGAGCCTTCTTCTCTCCGTCTCGGCCATGGCTGCTGACGTCGCGGGCAAGTGGACGGCGGAAGTACAGGGACGTAACGGCGTCCAGACCTCGACCTTCACTTTCACGGTTGAAGGCGAGAAGCTCAGCGGCACGGTCGCCGGCGCTCGCGGCGAAAACGCAATCACCGACGGCATGGCGAAGGGCGACGACGTGGCGTTCAACGTCGCGGTCAGCTTCAACGGCAACGACATGAAGATGGTGTACAAGGGCAAGATTTCGGGCGACGAGATCAAGTTCACCCGCACTGTCGAAGGCCGCGAAGGCCCCGCCCAGGAATTCACCGCCAAGCGCGCGAAATAAGCACGAAGCATCGTCGTACTCTTCGGCCGCGCGTCGCCCAACCGGAAGCTACTGAGTGGCGCTGTCCCCGGCGCCGTCCTGAAGGGCCGTTTCGCGGTCGAGGACGTGGAGCGTGTGGGCGTAGATGTTCTCGACTTCGGAGCGCGAGTTTGCGATGGCGGTCATCCCCAGCTTGCCGTGCTGTGACAGCGCACCGATCAGATGGAACAGAACGCCCGACTCCGTCGAATGCGAATAGTGCAAACGATTGATGGTCAGGATCTCGATCAGATCCTCCGGCAGCAAGCCGCGATAGCGATCCGACTTCAGGTTGTCGGTGGCGCGGTAGAACTTCACGTGCCCGGAGGGCGAGCGGAAAAGGCCGGTCGTCTCGTCGAGAGAACCGCCGGTGAGGAACTGCAAGGCGAGGTAAGGATGAGTGGTGCCGCCCATGCGCAGGTTGATCTCCAGGGCGGAGAGGTTCCAGGCGCTTCGGCTGGCGTCGCGATAGGCCAGGAAGTCGATGGCGAAGCGGGACACGACACCCTTCTTCGCTAGCACCTCGCCGATGGCGAGCGCTGACTCCTGCATCGCGGTCCGATACTCATCGTCGGCGGGGAAGGAGCATCCGAGGAACGTCTGCCCGGTCATGCCGCCAAGGATCTGATCATGCGTGGAGATCAAGACGACCTTACCGCTGGGCGAGATGCGAAGCTGCGTGGACGGAGCCACTTTCTCGTTGGCGTCCATGAACTCCTCGACGATGCCGCCCATGCGCGCGAACTTGTCGAGGAAGACCTCCGACGTTTCCTTCGGGATCGAGAGCTGCATGCGATGCATCGCGTCCTTGATGGCCGCTCGCGAAAATTCCTCGGGATAGCGATACAGCGCGTTGCCCTCGCCGGAGAAACTCTCGTTGAGTTTGACCACCGCGCGCCGTAGATTCGGATCGCGGCGCTTCATGTCGTAGAGCGAATCCGCAACTTCGACGTCCGTTCGCAAATCTTCATAGCCAAAAGGAAGCGCCACCCCTGCTTCCTTGAAGGCCTTCCGGCTGCCGGACTTCGTGCCGATGTGATTGAGCGACGGATCGACACCGTTGAGCGGGATGCCGAGAAGCACCGCCAGCTTCCGTTCCAAGGGAGTCGAATTGAAGACCGTGAGATACGCGCGGTCCTTGTCGGCGATGCCGTGACGGATGCGTTCGATCAGCCGCGGCCGCTCGAGAATTTTTTCCGTGAGCGAACGGGGCGAGTCGTCATAGGCGCACAGCAAGGTCAGGCGCGAGGCCGCGTGCGAGGCGGGAATGCCGGCGAGAAACTGGAAGTAGTACTCCAGGATCATGGGATGCACGGGCTGCGACGTCACGTAGACCATGCGCGCGCGCGGATTGCGCAGACGGATCAAGAGGAACAACAGACGTTCTTCGTAAAAGCTCGAACCAGAGAGACGTTTCAGTTCGGCCTGGTCGAGCGAGAGAGAGGGCACGACGACCGACGTTGCCGGCTCGTCGTCCTTGTGTGTCATCGAGTTCCAGACCGACTCGAGTTTCGGTTTCAAGAGTTCGAACTGACGCAGTTCTTCCTCGATGGAGATGTCCCAGGGATACGGCGGTTTGGGAAGCGTCATTCGTCGTTGCCCTCTACTGCGGTTGGTGCAGCCTCAACGTCTCGGAGAAAGGCTCTTCGCCCGCCGCCTCCAAGAGCGCGACATCAGGCAGCGAGGCCAGAGCCCGTGCGGTGATCGTATCTTCATGCATCTCGAAAGCGCGATTCAAACCAAGTGCTTTCAGTCGCAGATTTCTAATGAGATGGAAGCGCAGCGGCCAGACGAAGGTGAAGCCGGTGGTGATGGCGAGTTGTTGGGCGAGTGTGGCATCGCGGTTGCCCTTGGAAACGACATCCATGCGCTCTTCGTACCACGCGCGCGTGACTTCGCCGTGTTCCCACAACTCTTCGATGATGATGCGCTGACGTCCACCGTCCATGATCTCGGGATGGTGATTGACACCGAACATCCGCGGCATGGTGCCTGCGGGGTCTCGCGCGAACTCGACGCCGGTGAGCGCCTCGCCGACCGAGCCGTCGCTCGCCGACGTTTCGAAACTGAGCGGCGCCACCTTGATCACGGCCGCCCGATCGGGAATCAGATCGAACAGACGCGAATCGATGGCGTGGAAACGCGACGATCCGGTCTTGCGCGCGAAAGCGGAGAACCAGGGGTGATGGGTGGCTTTCGGGGTGAGGGCGTTTTCGACGATGCCCATGCTCTTGCCGCCCTTCGATTCGTCGCGCGGCGTGGGGGTCGCGATGCCCGACCACCTACAGAGAATGCCGAACGAGTGACACACCGCCACGAGTGCCGCACTCTTGTCGGCGAGGATCGCGTCGAAGAGCTTGAACGCATTGTCTTCCCAGGCCGGATCTTCCTTGACGCCTTGCGAAAAATCCTGCACTCCATCGTTCAGATGCGGGTCAATGTGGCCGGGACCGCCGGTGCCGAGGTAGATCGCGAATCGGCCGCCGGGGGGTTCTGGGAGCAGGCCCGACTGGCGTACATCGAAAGAGAGCACTCGAATCTTCAGACCGGCGGTCTTGATCACGGATTCGAAA
>JBDSLN010000335.1:0-6259 GCA_039916365.1 Vicinamibacteria bacterium | reverse complement strand
ACGTCATCGGTCGTGTAGGGAAGAACGATGAATCCTTCGGCGACCAGAATCTTCGTGGCTTCGAGCAGGCCGATCACGTCGGGATAGAGCGTCTTCGGATCGCCGATGACCTCAAGCTTCACCCACTCCGACAAGCCGGCCTCGCGCCCCAGTCGCGCGGTGCGCACCGCTTCATCCGCGGTAAAGCAGGCGGCGGTGTTGGGAAGAATGAACATCTTCTTCGGGTCGATAAAGTCGAGCAGAGTGCCCGCACCCTTGGGGGCGGTCAGATCCACGCGGCGCACCGCCACCGTCACCATGTCCGCGCCCGAGGTCTCGTGCGCGTCACGCATCACTTCAAAGGTCGGATACTTCCCTGTCCCCACGATCAATCGTGAGGCAAATGTCTTGCCGCGAATGGTGAAGGGCGTGCTGATCGTCTCTTTCATCGCGCCGATTCTCTCAGTGAACCTTGGCTCGGCTTGCGCGCTTCGGCTTAACGTTTGAGGGATGCGTCTTCGCGGTTTCGGGCTCGTGCTGCGGGGGGACGAACTTGGGCGCGATCGCGTTGTAGACCTTGGGCTTCTTCGCGTGCAGATATTCCAGGAACTGCTGCGGTTCCTTGAACTCAATCAGCCCGACCTGGGGCGCGTTCACTTCGCAGACGGCATCGTCATAGGCCCGGCAAATGTGCGGGCGATTGAGGTAGACCGCGCACATGTTGCCCTCACCCAGGTTCTTGCAGCGTGCTTCGAACTGCACGTACCACTCGCCCGCATCGTCGCGGCATACGCTGACGCCCTGGTGATACAGATGCCACAGGATCTCCGTGGCGGACTTCTGAGTGGTCGGGGCGTTGATTCCGACCGCGACATAGGTGCAGCACTTGGCGCACTGAAGGCACGAGACGCGGGCCGGATTCGGCGAGTCCTGAACGACGGGGAGTTTCACTGGAGGCATGCGAGATACCGAGGTTACGAGGTGACGATGCGTCCGTCCACCAGCTTCACCACGCGGCGCGCGTGCGCCATCACGCTTGGATCGTGGGTGGAAAAGATAAAGGTGGTTCCGGCGTCGCTATTGATCTCAAGCATCAGGTCGATCACGGCCTGGCCCGTCTCGGAATCAAGGTTTGCGGTGGGCTCATCGGCGAGAACGATCAGCGGGTCCGTCACCAGCGCGCGCGCCACGGCCACTCGCTGGCGCTGCCCTCCGGACAGTTCGTCAGGACGATGGTGCATGAAGTCTCCCAGCCCGACGCGGACCAGAACATCCCTGACGCGAGTCTTCGAGACCGTCCCCTGTCGCTTGAAGAGAAGCGGGAACTCCACGTTCTCGTAGGCGGAGAGCACCGGAATGAGGTTGAAGGTCTGGAAGATGAAGCCGATCTTGTGGGCGCGCAGATCGGACAGAGCGTTGTCGTCGAGGGTCTTGAGCGCAACGCCGTCAATGAAGACTTCGCCGGTCGTAGGTGAATCGATGGCGCTCACGAGATTCAGCAGCGTCGACTTGCCCGAGCCCGACGGCCCGGCGATCGCGATGAACTCGGAGCGCTCCACTTCGAGCGAAACGTCGTGCAACGCGCGCACGACGGTACGGCCGAGGATGTAGTCCTTGCTGACGTTTCGAACGCTGACTGAGCCCATTGAAGAACGCGGTCTAGAAGGTGTACTTCATCCGCGCCTGCACGGCGCGCTTGATGGGAGCGAGCTTGTACTCGGCAGATTCGGATCCGAAGAGAAGAACGATATCCAGGTTCATCTGCACGTGACCAGTTGGAGCATAGGCGAGTCCCGGAGTGAGGATGACTCCGCGGTCTGAGAGCCCAGCCAACGCGCGCAGATTGGCGGTCAGATTGCTCAACACCTCGCTGCGCGTCAGCGCTATGGACGCGTAGTGCCGCCGAAGACCAAGGTTGCTGGAGAACGGAATCGCTGCATCGAGGCTCCACTCCGCAAGTGACGCGGCGCGGACGGGCGGAGGCAGACGCGGGTCGGACGCGGCGGTCAGATTGCGATCGAGACGCATGGTGTAGTCGCGGAACTGAGCGCCGTTCATCCCCTCACCATTGAAGAAGTACTCGACGGAGATCGTTAGATCTCCCGGATTCCAGAGCGCTCCCGCTGCGACGCGCAAGAACTGATCGTCCGGTGCCGCCTGATCGATCTCCGAGCCTTCGTAGATGGCAGTCTCCGCGTGAAGCGCCAGGGGACCGAGCGTCCGGCCAAGATCGACACCGAACAAACCCTGTCGCGCCGTGCCCGCCACATACGTGAGCGCGATATCCGTGTCGCGCACCAGGAGACGAGCGCGCAATGCTCCCGTCCACTCGGGATCGCTCTCGCGGGCGAGCGAGCCAGGGAGGTCGGTCAGCGCCGTCTGCGCGCGACCGGCGATCATCGTGATCGACGCCCATCCAGACGGCGAGATGTCGAGCCGCACCGCATCGATGCCCGGCTGCTCCGTCCCCGGATTCGCGGGCGACTTCGGCGGTTCGAGGCGGGACGTCGGATTCCACACGAACCCCGAACCCCAGGCCGTCTTCTGTTTTCCGACGCGCAGCAGGAATCCGTCGTCGGTCTTGTACTCAACAAACGCCTGTCGGAAGGTCAGACGAACCTCGTCGGTCTTCCCGGTCTGTTGCTCGCCGAACGCCGAGACCTTCGCGCCGAACGCGCCGCGCGTCTTCGTCAGAGAACCAGTGAGGCGGAATAGATTCTCGGTGGGAGCAAGGCCGAAGACGTTGTCGCGGTTCAGCAGCGTTGAGGTGGAGCGATAGAGGAAGTTCTCAATTCCCAGCTGCGAGTCGTCGGCTCGCGCGGTTGCAGCACCCAGCAAAAACGCCAGAATCGGGACGCACCAGCCGCACACCCTCAAAACTTCACCGCTCTCGTTCGAGTGACGCGGGCGAGAACATGCGTTCATCGAGTTTCGGATGGTCGTCGATCTTCAGAAACTTCAGCTCGGTGGACGCGCCGGTTTCCAGAGCGTTCTCCATGAGAAGACGGGTCGGACGCTTCCGTCCGCCGATCACTTCCACTTGATCTGACTTCATCACCTTGAGCTTCTTACCGGAGATCGTGAAGTACTCGGCGATACATGGAAAAAACGTTCCGTCCTTGCGAACGAGGTAGCGCACGCGGTCATAGGCGACGCCACGATTGCGCGCCTTCAGTTCGAGCACGTCGCACGCCACACCATCTATTTTCTCCTCGCCGGCCAGCGTCGCATCGTAGTCCCGGGTTAGGGAGAGGCGAAAGATGTCGCCATTGTTGAAGTCACCGCCGCCAAAGGTCTGCTTGGGGCCAACGCGCGCGACCTTCTCGGCCGCGGGCAGATAGATGTAGGTGTTGTCATCGCGACGGAGATAGACCGTGCCCTTCTCCTTCGGCGGATCGGTGTAGCGAACGAGGCCACGATCATCGCCCGCCTTGAAGCCGTCCATCGTGACCACACGCGGCGACTTGCCGGAGCGGTTCACCGTCATGCGCAGCGTGTAGGCGGCCGTTTCTCCGAGCACGGCGGCCTGGGCCTTCTCGAGGATGCGCGTGGCTTCGTTCATAGCGCCCGTTTGACCGAGCGCGGACGCACCGGCGGTCACGAAGACAAGGAGACAAAGACTCGCCAGGGCGGTGCGCATGCCCCATTGTCTCAAGCGGGACGCCGTCGGCCCTACGCGGTCTGGATCAAGGCTTGTCGGACTTGGGAAGAGGCTTGCGGGCGAAGTAGTAGAGCGAGAAGGCGAGAACGGCGAAGGCCAGCACACCCACCGCGTCGTTGGTTTCAATCGGACCGCCCACGTGGAGAAGATTCTCGGGAATGAACTTCATTTTTTCAAGCGCCTTGAGCAGCACCGCGAGCAATCCGATGATGCCGCCCGCTGCGATCAGCCCGGACGCATAGAGGGATCCAGGCGAAGTCTCGTCGTCACCCTCAGCCTTCTCCTGGCCCCGCTCAGCGAGCCATCGCACAACGCCACCCAGGAACAAGGCGACGGAGGTTCCGATCGGCAGGTACGCGCCGACCGCGAAGGAGAGCGACCGCACCCCCAGAAGCTCGACCACGAAAACCAGGAAGGCGCCGATGAGCACGAGGCCCCAGGGAAGCTTTTGGGTCAGGATTCCATTGATGACCACGGACATCAGCCGAGCCTGCGGTGCTGCCGCCTGGTCTGAGCCGATGCCCTGAATCCATTGCTTCTCAACCTGAGAGGTGGAGCGATCAAAGAGGTATTTCCCCTCGGGAATCACCGGCGAACCTATGACGTTCAACAAGGTGTAGGTCTTGCCATCGTGCTCGAACGACTCGGTTTCAATCTTCACGCCTTCCGGGTTGGAGGACAGGTCAACCGCGATCTTCGTATCGACAAACTGTTCGAGGCCCTTGTTCATGACGATCAGGGTGGCGCCGATGGCGAAGCACGACGCAAGCACCCCGGCCATCAAGCCGATCTGCTGGGCGCGCGGCGTGGCGCCGACCAGGAATCCCGTTTTCAGGTCCTGGGACGTGTTCCCGCCGTTCGCCGCGGCAATGCAGACGCTGCCGCCGATCATCAGCGCGAGCGCTCCGTAAGGCGCCGCGGTCCAGCCCACAATCAGGAACAAACCACACGTCGCCATCAGGGTCGCGATAGTCATTCCTGAAATCGGATTCGATGACGTCCCGATCAATCCGCAGATGCGCGAAGAGACGGTGACGAAGAGGAAGCCAAAGACAAGGACGAGCAGAGAAGCAATGAGGTTCGCGAACATGCCGGTGGGGGCGCCGGGAATAGGCATGAAGGTCAACATGCTCCACATGGCGACGATGATGATCAGCGAGCCGCCAAGCACCACGGTGATGGGGAGGTCGTCGGATGTTCGGCCCACCGCGACCGAATCCGCGCCGCCGCGGCCGCGCGACTTTTGGATTTCTGCCAGGCTCGACTTCAACGCCGAGATCACGGTGGGAATCGTGCGGAGGAGCGTCAGAAGGCCGGCGGATGCGACCGCACCCGCGCCGATGTAACGGACATACGCCGAGTAGAGCTGGGGTGAGGTCATATCCGCGATGAGGATCGTGCCCGGGAAAAGCGGGGTCGGGATGGACGAGCCGAAGAACTTGATCATCGGCATCAGCACACACCAGGAGGCCAGGCCGCCCGCGAAGATCACGCCCGCGATGCGCGGCCCGATGATGTAGCCGACGCCCAGATACTCCGCCGTGGTGGAAATGCGCAACATGGCACCCGGAAAGAACTTCGGCGCAAAGGTCGGAAGCTCATTGACCATAGCCAGAGCGTTGCTGTTCTGGATCAGCGTGTAAAGACCTCCGAGTCCAAGGCCGTAGAAAACACGACTCGCGAACGACCCGCCTTTTTCCCCCGCGATCAGAACGTCGGCGCAGGCGGCGCCTTCCGGATAAAGAAGATTGCCGTGCTCTTTCACGATGAGCTGTCGTCGCAGCGGAATCATGAAGAGAACGCCGATGAATCCACCGATCAGGGACAAGACCAGGATGCGCATGTAGTCGAGCCCGAAGCCCAGGAAGATCAGGGCGGGAAGGGTGAAGATCACGCCGCCCGCGACAGACTCACCCGCCGAGCCGGTCGTCTGAACGATGTTGTTCTCAAGGATCGACGCCTTGCCCAGCGCGCGCAGCACGGAAATCGACAACACCGCGATGGGAATCGAGGCGCTGACGGTGAGACCGGCACGCAGGCCGACGTACACCGTGACCGCGCCGAAGATGACGCCGAACATCATTCCAAAGCCGATGGCCCGGAACGTCAGTTCCGGAACGAGGGCTTCGTCCGCCACATAGGGCTTGAACGCTTTCGGCTCAGACACAACTTCGGCCATGCGACCTCCTGGGTTTTGCTCCTGCTTTGGAGCTTGCTGAACTGGCTTCCCTTGAGCCTACGCCGAAAACCGCCGGATGGGCGTTTTGCGCGGGAAGGTTTCCCGTTCCTATACTTTCGTCAACGTCATGAAACCCCCTCTCCTGCTGGTCCTCGCGTTGCTCGCATTTTCGTCGCCGTCGTTCGCGCAGCTTGGACAGTACGACCCGCAATATCTGGAGAATCTTTATGGCCCCGTTCGTGACGTCAGCCTGAGCGATCTTCTGTTCAGCGCCGAGTCGTACACCGGCAAAGCGATCCGGGTGAAGGGTCGCGTGGGCATTCAAGGCATTTCCGGCACCAGCTGGGAGCTGAACGACGCCGGTTCACGTGTCACCATCATCCCGATCCGTCAGGGAATGAACGAAGACAAACTGACGACACTCGGCGGACAGATCATCG
>JBDSLN010000334.1:0-4628 GCA_039916365.1 Vicinamibacteria bacterium | reverse complement strand
CCTTTTCCATGGCTTCGAGAATCTGGTCTTCGCGAGAGCGGACTTCGCGGTCCATGGTCTCGATCTCGTGCAGGAGTGCTGTGTATTCCTTGTTGGTCTTCACTTCGCCGAGCTGGTTCTTGTACTTGGTTCGCTTGGCTTCGTAATCCTGAACTTCCAGCTCGAAGCGCTTGCGGTCCTTGGCAAGACCGTCCATAGCGGCCTTCGCAGCATCGAGGGCCGCGCGATCGGCCACGATCTGCGCGTCGATCGCCGCCTTCTTCTGCGGCAGCGTCTGTAACTCGCTGTCGAAACCTCTCAACTCCACATCGGCTTTGTGGAGATCCACCAACGTCTCAAGATCAGGATGCATAAGCGCAGGCCAATTGTACCTTTGGCGCCTGCCGAGGGAACGGCTACTCGATCCAGATTTCGATCTTCTCGCCGTCCTCGCCGACCACGGACACGATCTCTCGGATGTTGAGCGTGCGCAGACGCTTCCAGAAACCCTCCGAGTCATAGCCCTTCAACTCGAGTCCGCGTTTGGTGGCGTCGGGCAGGGAATTGAAAACAAACTCGGCCAGGGAAAAGGGAACGGTGACACTGACGTTCTGCTTTCCGTCCTTGGTGATGCGGATCCGCAGGAGACGCGAGGTTCCCCGGGGCTCGCGGTCGGAGGAGGAGGAGGAGGATCCGGCCGATCCGCCGACGCCGCGCTGGGGCGTGGGCGTCGCGCGCGGACGAGCCGCAGTCCCCGTCGGCGGAACGCTGAGGCTCGCAGGCTCCAGACGAAGCAATTGCAGTTTGGCGCGTTCCACGATGTCCGCGTCCTTCGAGGAGGTCACGATCTCGCGAAGCACGACGACGGCCTTGCGCGCATCGGAAGCCTTTGGCAAAGACGCGACCTGGAGCGCGCCGAAGTAACGCACCGAGGCGCGATCGTCGCCGAGGGAGCGCATCGCCGCGGTCAGAAATCCGGGCTTGCCCGCGCGGGTTAGCTTCGTCGCAAGGCCAATGCGGGAGATTTCCGCCTCTTCCGCGAGACGCGCGTCGGACGGCGGCAGATCGAGAAAAGCGCCGTACTCGCGGAAAGCGCGTTCGCTTTCTCCAAGTGACTCGCTGCAACGCGCGATCCAGTAGCTTGCGGCTTCGCTTGCCGTGCCTTTGGAACTCGCGGCGATCTCCCCCCACTTCGCGCGCGACTCTTCGTACTTCCGGTCAAAGAAGAGTGCCTTGGCCTCGTTGAGATCGGTTTCCGCAAAAGAGAGGGACGTGATGGTGTCGACCCCGCTGATCGCGGAGACCGGCGCGGGCGGCAAAGAAGTCAGGCCCACGAAAACGAGCGAAAGAATGTTCATGGGGCGGCAAGCTCCTGGGTGACGAGATCGATCTTCATCAGCAATTTCCGGCGGTCCATCCGGAGCGCAATGGCATCGACCTCCGTACGCCTCGTGCACTGTTCGAACTCGGCCACCTGCTGCAGCACGCCTTCGACCTCTTCCATGACCCCGCGGGCCGCGATCAGCGAATCCTCCGTGCCGGATACGAGGGCGGCGCGCCGCTTGAGCAACAGACGGCTGGTCTGCGCTTCGCGCGTCACGTCGACACTCTCCTTGCCGGAGTTCGGACAATCCGCGGCGGAGGCCACCTGCATCAGAACGTCCTGCGCTTCGCTGAGATAGCGCACGGCGTTGGCGCGGGCATGGGTCTTCTGGAGGCGCTCGTAGAAAGCGGCGTCATTGGCAGCTGAGTCGGCGGCGGCTGAATCCGCCGACGCCTGAGCGATCTGCGCGGGTTCGACTTGGGCAGGCGCCGACGACATGCGGGTGACGAGAACACCGGTCAGCAAGCCGACGCCGATCAGGCTGAGCGCCATGGCGATCGGCCGCAAACTCCACACCGGTTGCTTGACCGAATGAGGAGATGCGGATCGGATCTGTGCCAGCACACGCGTGCGCAAGGCATCTGACGAAATTGGAAACGGGCGATCCATCACCGCGTCGTCCTCGAGGGCAACCGACACAAGGCGCAGTTCCGACAACTCCGCCTGACACGGCCGGCAGGTCGAAACATGCTTCGACATCGCGTCGGTTTCTTGAGGATCAAGAACATCCGCGGCCAAAAGGCCCAGGCGATCGCGATAGCGGAAATGCAGCAAATTCACGCGCGTGCTTCTCCCATCGCCGTCTTCATACGAGCCAGGGCGCGATTGAGCGAACTCTTTACCGTGCCGAGGCGAACGCCCAGCGTCGACGCGATCTCGTCGAGGGAGAGTTCGGAGAAGTGGCGCAGCGTCACGACGGCACGCTGGGTTTCGTTGAGGGCCCGCAGGCCGCGTTCAAGCTCACGACGCGAGTCCTCGGTGTGGAGGTTGTCCAGCGGGCCCGCCTCGCGTCGCGAAGGGATGTGCTGAAGGTCTTCATTCTCGACCTCGACTTCACGCGTACCTCTTCGCTTCTTCTGTCGATAGCGATCGATGGCCGCGTTGATGGCGACGCGGGTGAGCCAGGCGCCAACTTCGGCGCGGGTGTCCACGCGCTCCGATTGCTGAAACAATTTGACGAAGGCATCCTGGACGACTTCGAGTGCATCCTCGGAGTTTCGCAAATACCCGTAGGCGATCCCATAGAGGCGCCGCTCGTGCCGGGCCATGAGGGGAGCGAGCGCGTCCTCATCACCCGCCTGAAGCTGGGCGAGCAGGTCGGTGTCCCGAACTCCGTTCCATCGCTCGGATGCTGTGCGCACAAGAGGCGATCTTGCGCGAGTTCAGCGGAGATAGACAAAGACACGTTCACCATCGTCATCGTTGACCTCAACCAACGGCCCGAGGGGAAGCTTGGCCAGGTCCTTGCCCCGGAACTTTCGCAGACGCTTCCGCGCCTCGGAGCAGCTGTGACGCGAGGACTCGCAGTAGTCGTTGTCATCGAAGTCGAAGTTGAAATCAGCGTCACCCGAGAGCCTGCCAACGAGCCCAAGCGGAAGGTCCACACGCACCAGCTTGCGGTCGGCGGCGTCGTAGACGAGCACGTGAAGCTCGCGCGCCGGACCTTCCTGACCGGCCACCGAGCGCGCGCTGCGCATGGCGTCGCCGAAGTAGCGATCCGGGTTGGAGACATGGGTGACATTGACGAAGCAGCCAGTGGTCGCCACCGTGACGAGGACGGCCAGACCAAACTTTGTCGCAAATCGTTGAAGCATTGGACTTTTCTCCTGAAGGCTTGAGGGCTCTTGAACCTTCTAACGCCGGCGGCGGAGAAAAGGTTCCTTCCGCGATCAAGGCGATAATGCGCCATGGCTGAAGGCATCGCACTCTCCGGAATCGACTTTTCCGGCAAAGATTCCTGGCGGATGTTCAAGATCATGTCGGAGTTCGTTGATGGCATCGACGAACTTCAGGGCATCGATCACGGCGTCACGGTGTTCGGCTCGGCGAGGTCGCAACCGGGAACCCAGGACTACGAAGACGCCCGCGCGATGGGCCTCGCCCTCGCGAAGGCGGGCTACGACGTCATCACGGGCGGCGGCCCGGGCGACATGGAAGCCGCGAACCGGGGTGCGCTCGAAGGCGGCGGCAACTCCGTCGGCCTGTGCATCCAGCTTCCGCGGGAGGAGAAGTCAAACCCGTACCTCACACACTCCGTCTCCTTCAAATACTTCTTCATACGCAAGGTCATGCTGGTCAAGCACAGCAAGGCCTTCGTGGTTCTGCCGGGCGGCTTCGGCACGCTCGACGAATTGTTCGAGGCGGTCACCCTGGTCCAAACCAAGAAGATCGATCCGTTTCCGATCATCCTCGCCGGCGACCCCGCCCACTGGAAGGGCCTGCTCGACTGGATCCGCGACTCGCTGGTCGCGCGTGGGAAAGTCGGAGCGGTCGACGTCGATATTCTTCAAATGGCGCATACGCCGGACGACGTTCTCAAACTCCTTCAGAAGGACCACGTAAAAGGAAATTCATGACCGCGACGCGAAAAGGAACCTTGATCGCCGGAGACGGCATTGGCCCGGAGGTCGTTTCCGCCGCGGTGCGCGTGCTCGAGGCGACCGGTGTGGTCATCGAATGGGACGCCCAGTCGGCGGGTGCCATGGCCATCGCCATCGAAGGCACGCCCCTGCCCCAGAAAACCATCGATTCGATCCGCGCCAACGGACTGGCCCTCAAAGGACCGACCACGACTCCGGTGGGCGGCGGCCATGCCTCGATCAACGTCGCGCTGCGCAAGACCCTCGATCTGTACGCCAACGTGCGGCCGATCAAGTCGCTTCCCGGTGTGAAGAGCCGCTACGAGAACGTCGATCTGGTGGTCGTGCGTGAGAACACGGAAGACCTTTATTCCGGCCTTGAGCACGTCGTCGTGCCCGGTGTCGTCGAATCGATCAAGGTCATCACCGAGAAGGCTTCGACCCGCATCGCGAAATTCGCCTTTGGGTACGCGCGGGCCAACGGACGCAAGCGGATCACCGCCGTGCACAAAGCCAACATCATGAAGCTGTCCGACGGACTTTTCCTCGATTGCTGCGCGAGAGTCGCGGCCGATTTCCCCGACATCAAGTACGACGACATCATCGTGGACAACTGCTGCATGCAACTGGTCCTCGATCCGACGCGTTTCGACATGCTGCTTCTCGAAAACCTCTACGGCGACATC
>JBDSLN010000333.1:0-5607 GCA_039916365.1 Vicinamibacteria bacterium | reverse complement strand
CGAGGCAGAACGTGCTGGCCGCACGCTTTTCTGAACATGGCCTCGGCAAGCGGCGCGGAGAAATGCTGAAGGGCCGCGAGCGCCTCCCACGCGGGCGCTTCGCTCACTGTCACATAGGGATCATCCGGCTTCAGCGCCTTGCGAATGGCCGAGTTAGTCACGCTCACCGCCAGCCTGGTCAGGATGAGCGGGAAGATCACTGACACTTCCCGGTCATCAAGAGGGTGAGTCTCGTGATAACCGCGCACCACCAAGCAGGCGGCCGCCATGGGATCGCGACGCCCGAGCAGCGCATAGGTCGCGGCCACCGCAACTTCGGCCACCGTCATTCCAAAATGCATGTCGCCGAAGTCGATGACACTGACCGAGGCGCTCGGCGCCCCATCCGACGGCGCATCAACCAGGACATTGAAGTCGTTGGCGTCGCCGTGGATCACCGACTTGCGCAGGTCCGTCATCGCCGGAACAACGGTGGACTTGAAGCTCGCGAGCGCGCGCTCAACCAGCGAGCGATGCGCCGCCGTGGTCAGGCGTTCCACGGATCCGGCGATCCATCCGGCCTGGGCCAGGTTCCACTTGAAGTTGCGATCGCTCGCCGGATGCACAAACGACTCCAGGCCGGAGTCGAGGTCGCCCAGATATCGGCCGAGGTTAATCAGCGTGTTGTCGGTCTGCGGCCGAACTTCGGTGAAGGGCGTGCCGTTCACGTAGGTCAGGAGCCACACCAGTCGCGACTCCGCCCCTTCACCACCGGTCAGTGGCACCTCTGTTTTCGCCATCAGATCGCCGGACAGGGTCGCCTGTACGCGAGGCAGACCCAGCGATGGCATCGTCTTCGCGAGATGTAGCAACGCTGCGCACTGAAGTTCGAGAAGGCTGGCCTGACGACCGGGATGCATCACCTTCAAGACGAAGCGGCGGCCACCGACCGCGCTGATCCTGAAGTTCGCGTCGTACTCTCCGTCGAGCGCCGTGACACTCCCAGGACCTTCGCCCTCACCTTCCCTTTCGATAAGGAGGCCGTAGACATCCCGCGCCAGCCGCGCGGCTTCGGCGATTGAAACGGGAGCGGCAGGCTGGGCCAGCGAGCGTTCGGAGATCACCCTCGAAGCCTACCGTCGTCGCGCGGGCGATATCATCCGCAAGTCTATGAAACACACTTCCCTGCCTGCTCTCCTTTCCTTCGCCGTTGTTTGTGTCGCAACATCGGCGACGACTCCGGCCTTCGCACAGAAGGCCATTGTGGTGGTTCGTCACGCAGAGAAGGTCGACGAATCGCGCGACCCGCTCCTGTCGGCAGCCGGTCTCGCGCGGGCAGAGGCGCTGGCCAAGGCCCTCAAGAGCCTCGACATTAAGGCGGTCTACGTGACCCAGTTCCAGCGAACGACGCTTACCGCAGCGCCTACGATGTCGGCGCACAATCTGAAGCCGATCGAAGTGAGCGCCGACGCCACCCCGGAACTCGTTGAACGGATGAAGAAGGACTTTCCCAACGACGTGGTCATGACGATTGGCCACTCGAACTCGGTGCCGCGCATCCTGAAGGCCCTGGGCGCTACCGAAGTCGTCGAGATCGCGGACACGGAGTTCGACAGCCTTTTCATCGTCGTTCCCGCGGCGGCCGGCCCGCCCACCGTCCTTCGCCTGCGCTACTAATGTCCCATTTGATAGAACGGTCGATTTGACCGATGGAACAGTATTTGCTGTAGCTGTAGCGTACAGACACGCCAACTCCCCTGAGTTGCAATGCCTGCACAGTGACGTTCCGCCGCGCGCTTTGACTAGTACTGAGGTAAATACAATGAAACCATCAAGATTCCTGATTGCCGCCGCGCTCTTACCGTTTGGCTGCGGTCCCGCCGCTCAGAACGCGCCGGTTGCTGCGGCAACGGCGACGCCAGCCCCAGCTGTGACTGAGCCCCAAGCGACACCCCCGCCCGCACCCGCCGCTACGCCTGCTTCTTTTGTTCCGGTCGAGAAAGCGCCTCGTACCCGCGCCATGTCCCACCCAGAGGCCACCCGGCGTGTCCAGTCTGATGTGCCGGCCGAGACTGCACCTCCCGTCAGAAGCGCGCCACCTGTGCGAGTCCGTCTCCATGTCCCGTCCGGGACCCTTCTGCCGGTCGAAATCCAGTCTACGGTGTCCTCAGAGACCAGCCAGGAGGGAGATCCGGTCACCGCCGTTTTGACCGAAGACGTCCCCCTTAATGGTTTCAGACTCGACCGCGGAGCCGAAGTCCGTGGCCAGGTGACGATGGCGATTCCGGCCCAGAGGGTAAGCGGTCGCGCGCGCCTGGCCATCTCCTTCAACTCCGTCATGGAAAACGGTGAAATGCTCTCGATCAGCACCGACCGGATCGACAGCATGGGCAAATCAACCAGCAGCAAAGACAAGAAGATCATTGGTGGAGGCGCGCTCGGCGGCCTCATCATCGGAGCGGTCAAGGACGGCAAGAAAGGCGCTGTGATCGGTACCGTCATTGGAGCCGCGGCCGGCACGGGAGCCGTGCTCATCATGAAGGGCGACGAAGTTGAGATCCCCAGTGGTTCCAGATTGACCCTGGCGGTCAGATAGTGGCCGAATAAGATCCGCCTTCAACCGGGCGGCGACGGTCCCTAACGGCGAGGTCTACATGCTTCAAAGACGTCTGGTCGTTCTTGCTTCCCTTTTTCTGAGCGCCGCATGCATCACGGCCTCGGCTCAAAGCAGCGTTCCTTTGAACGTTCCCGTCCCTCTCTACGAAGGGCTCGGCGACTTCTCGCGCAAGGTGACCACGACGTCTCCCCAGGCGCAGCGCTACTTCAACCAGGGACTCGCGTTCTTCTACGCCTTCAACCATGACGAAGCGATCCGCGCGTTCCGCCGGGCGAGTGAGATCGACCCGAAGTGCGCCATGGCCTTCTGGGGCGTGGCGCTCGCGAATGGCCCACACATCAACAACACCGCCGTTCCCGAGGACCACGCGAAGACCGCGTGGGAAGCGGTCGGCAAAGCGCGAGCGCTTGCATCAACGCTCAGTCCGGTCGAACGCGGCCTGATCGAGGCGGTGGCCACGCGCTACGCGAACCCGCAGCCGGAGGATCGCAAGCCACTGGAGCAGGCGTACGCCACCGCGATGCGCGCGTTGTGGAAGGCCTATCCGAAAGATCCTGACGTCGGCTCTCTCTTCGCGGAGTCCATCGCGAATCTTCGCCCCTGGGATCTCTGGTTGCCGGCCGGCAAACCGCAGCCCGGCACGGAAGAGCTCATCGCCACCATCCAAGCCGTACTCGTGATCGCACCGAAGCATCCCTTCGCCAATCACCTGATGATTCACACCGTCGAGGCGTCGCTTCATCCTGAGATGGCCGACAAGGCGTCCGACATCCTGCGCGATCTTCAACCGGGGCTCGGCCACATGGTTCACATGCCGTCGCACATCGACATCCGCCGCGGACGCTGGGAGGAAGGCATCGTCGCCAACGCCAAGGCCATCGAGGCCGACCGAGCTTACGCGGCGAAAGCACCCGAGCAGGGCTTCTATCGCCTCTACATGGCGCACAACCATCACATGCTCACGTATGCCGCCATGATGACGGGACAGAGCGCGCTCGCGATGAAGACGATTCAGGAAATGGTGGACGATGTTCCGCTCACCTTCTACAAAGAGAACGCGTGGGCGGATGGCCTGATGGCGTCGCCGCTGGAAGTGATGATGCGTTTTGGGCAGTGGGACGAGATCCTTGCCAAGCCGGAGTTCCCTGAGTTCGTGCCTTTCTCGCGCGCGATGCAGCACTACGCGCGTGCGGTGTCCTACGTCGCGAAGGAAGATGTGCCGAAGGCGCTCGAAGAACAGGCGGCCTTCATGCAGACGCGCGCCCGCGTGGCCAATGAAGCGACCTTCGGTAACAACACCGCGTCCGATCTGCTCGACGTCGCCGAGAGACTGATGAGGGGCGAGATTCTCTTCCGCTCAGGCAAGGTCGATGACGGCCTCGCGAGTCTGCGCGAAGCAGTCCTCCGCGAAGACAAACTTCGCTACGACGAACCGCCCGACTGGCTGCAGCCCACGCGTCATCCCCTTGGCGCAGCGTTGCTTCAGGCGGGACGCTTCGTCGAGGCCGAGCAGGTCTTCCGCGCCGATCTCGCGAAGCTTCCGGGCAATGGATGGAGTCAGTTCGGCCTCGCCCGCGCACTTCGTCTTCAGAAGAAGGATGCGGATGCCGCACACTTCGAGAAGCAGTTCGTGGTGACGTGGAGAAAGGCCGACGTGAAAATTAAGTCCGCCTGCCTCTGCCTGCCTGGGGTTTAGGTCTCGGAGCGCGGGGCGTGCGCTGCCGAAGCAGTCGGAGACCCTCCTCAAGGCGATGTTGGGTGAAGAGCGGGCATCCTCAAAGCCAAAAGGCGTCTTCTTTGTCCGGGAGCGTCGTTGTGGGCCGCGGATCCCTCGTGTGCGCCATCATTGAATTCGCGGTCGGAGCGCTTCGGTGGTGTAGCTGCGGACGACGGGCCTTACCTCGGCCTCATCTCCGTGGGCCTCCAAGCGTCTTGCAGGATCGGACGCGGGGCCCCCATCCCCCGCGTTCAGTAAGGTACCGGTCGACCCACTGCGTTCGGCCGAGGCCCGTCGCCCTCCGCGTTCAATGGATGCGCCGTCCTTCGCGGCCGTGGCTCCCGCGCTAGTGTCGGGATCCGCTCCATCTCAGGAACAGAAACCAGGTCGGCAAATGCTCCCTGAGCGGGAGTCCTCTCCGCAGCCTGCCCTGAGCGGTAGCCGGTTGTCATCGTCCAAGGTTCGAAGGGACACACGTCGGCGAAGCGTCTCCGCAGGTACCCAAAACGCGGAGGGTATTGGGTGAATCAGACTCGTCGCTGGGGAGCCAGCGACCGCCCGAGCTTGGGAAATCGCTCATGCAGCGCGCAGGAACGCGAGGCCCTGAACGCGGAGGGCGTCGGGCCTCGGCCGAACGCAGGGGGCCGACCGGTACGCTACTGAACGCGGGTGGGGCCCCGCGTCCGATCCTGCAAGACGCTTGGAGGCCCCCGGAGATGAGGCCGAGGAAAGGCCCGTCGTCCGCAGCCGCCATCAGCATGGCGCGAAGCTCCGCGATGATGAACAAAGCAGGCGACACAACGACGGCGCGAAGATTCGCGAGGACCGTGAACGCGGAGGGCTGGCCAGCCGCTAACGCGACTTGTAGACGATCGAGCCGCCGACGATGGTGGCGATCGGCCAGCCGGTCAAGCTCTGCGAGACGAAGGGCGAATTGCGGCTCTTGCCTCGGAACGATTCAGGCTTCACGATGCGAACCTCGGCGGGATCGAAGATCGTGACATCGGCGACCTGGCCTCGCTCCAGTGTTCCACCCGGAAGTCCCAGGGCACGCGCGGGACCGCTGGTAAGAAGCTGAACCAGGCGAGGCAGGTCGAGCAGCCCGGTCTTGACCAGACCGTCGTGACAAAGCGCGAAGGCGGTCTCGAGGCCGACGATGCCGAAGGCGGCGCAATCGAACTCGCAGACCTTGTCTTCGGTGGTGTGCGGCGCATGGTCGGTTGCGATGGCGTCAATCGTCCCGTCGAGCAGGCCTGCGATCACCGCCTGCCGGTCTTCCTCGGAACGAAGCGGG
>JBDSLN010000332.1:0-9335 GCA_039916365.1 Vicinamibacteria bacterium | reverse complement strand
GCGGAAGGGTGCGATCTGGCCGTCCTTGATTTTTCCGTGCTGGCCCAATTGAAAGGCGTCGTCGTGGGCGATTTGTGGGTTGTAAGTAGCGAAGTTTCGGGTCTCACCATTCTCATAGTGGTGGCGCTCGGTCTTCCAGTTGGCTTCGATCGGCAAGTGACACCCGGCGCAGGTGGTGGTCCACGAGGTATGGCACGCGAAGCAGGTCATCTTGTCGTCCGCGTGCGCGTACTTCGAGGGGGAGACCGATGCCCCCCAGGTCTGGGACAGGCCGCTACTCATGGTCTTGGCCCGCGCGGCTTTTGCGTTGTAGCGGGGGTGATTTGGATTCACCGAGTCTTTGACCAGAGACAAGTCCCACTCCAGATCCGGATTGAGCGCGGACCGTTGATACAGTTTTCCTTCGCGCCACTCGAAGCGCTTCCGGCCGTCCTGGGTACGCAGGAGCTTCATGTCCATGCCGCCGGGGCGCGCCGCCGGACCGGACGTAAACAGCGTCGGGTACTCGGCCGCGGTGCCGTGGCAGTCGCGACAGTCGACCTCGATCGCGGCCGCGACCTCGCCATAGATGTGCCCATTCCCGTGCGCGTCCTGTTCGAAGTGGCAGTCGACGCAGTGCATTCCCTTCTCCATGTGAATGGAGGCCAGATGCACGGCCTTCTCGAACTTCTTCGGATCATCGTCCTTCACCGCCCCGCCCTTTGCGTCGAGCAGCGTTCCCTTGCGGTCGCGCTTGAAGACGGCGCGGAAGTTCCACCCGTGTCCGTGATAGTCGGCGAATTGCGTGTCGGTGAGTTTCGCGTTGAGCTGTGACACGTCCTTGAGGAAGTCAGGGTCTCCCCACTTGCCCCGGATCGCGGCTCCCTCCGGATTCCGATCCAGAATCGCGCGGGCCTCTTTGGCCGTCGGGTATTTCTGCTTCTCCGGCCACATGTGCGGAGCGTCGGACTCGTAGTCCCACATGATGTAACCGAAGAAGGTGTTCACGAAGATGTTCGGCTGATGCATGTGGCAGACCATGCACTGCGAGGACGGGATGGCGCGGGTGAACCGATGCTCGATCGGGTGTCCGCTCTGGTTGCGGGGAATAGCGGCGTCGCCGGTCTGAGTGGCGCCGGTGTTTCCGAACTTTGAGTAGGGACCGCCGTGCTTCGGGTCCCGGTCATTGGCGTAGATGGTGTGACAGGCGGTGCATCCGGAGGAACGGTAATCTCCCGGCTGGTCGTTGGTCCCGAGAAACCACAGGTGCGGATCGTTCAGCCGGGTCTTGGTCATGTTCAGGACGGGGATCGACACCCGGTTTCCGGTGCCCGGCCCGCGGTTCGACTGCTTGAGGTCGGGGCGGCCGGGTTCTTCGAGCTTCTGAAGCTGGCCCGAGTTGTTGGGCAGACCGATCTCTGGGAACTGCGAGGAGATCACGCGGCCCCCTCTCTCGAACACTCGGAAGACGTCGCCCGGCGGAATCGTCTCCCAGGCCGGCAGGGGGAAGAGCTGCGGCAGGATGCCCTTGCTGGTCATGAAAGGGGTGGGGACCACCGGGTTCTTGAGCGATGCAGGTTCGCTCCCGAAGGTGTAGGCCTCGCCGAGGATGGGCCGCTTGAAGGGGAGGACGCCGTTGTTATAGGCCGCCCCCCCAAAGAGCATGGCCGAGGTGGACATCAGGCTCCGTTCGGACGCCTGGATGATGGCGAGGTGACAGGAACCGCAGGCCAGACGGGCGACCCGGAGGTCGCCTGGGTTGATGAACCGGACGAACTCCGGACCCTCGCGATTGAGCAAAGTGTAAGTTCCGGACGGGTTCGCGCTCGCGGGCGTGTGCCACGCCCCGGGGTAAGTGGGGAGAATGTGTGCGCGATCACGGGCCAGGCTGTAAGCGCTTTGTGGGAGCATCGGCGCGGCGTCATGGCTTTCGGTCGCGTGGGCGGCGCGGGGCTCCGGCTCGCTTCCCGGGTTCATCACTTCCGGGCTCCCGCCATGACAGTCGGTGCAGCCGATCACCACACCGGGGTTCTCATGCATCGTCTTGTGATCGGTACCGCGGTGACAGCTCACACAGCCTGCCGACTTCGCTTCCGCATCGGCGACGCTCTGGTGGCCTGGCGTCGCGGGAGCCATGGTGTAGTTCCGAATGACCGGCTTCTCACCGTGGTCGCTCGCCGAGACGACCGAGGGTCTCCACGCTGCTACGGAGAGGGCCACCGCGGCCAGGGCGACGAGGCCCAGTCCGGCGGCTAGGGTCGCGGAAGCGAAAACGGCGTGGCGTGGATGAGTCATGGGTTAATAGCTCAGCAGCACGTTCGCGAGTACGGAGTATTGCGGTCCGCGACGGTTCTCGTCATAGAGCAGCCGAAAGGAACGTCCCGGCCAGAGCGCGGCCCCCGAGACATTCAGCACGATGTTCTGGGTCATGAGGGGGCGATACTGCACGGCGACCGAGGTGTCTACGCCGACGAACCGATCGATCGCGCCTTGATTCCTCAGGACGGACAGGATTGAGGTGTTGGCGAAGGCAATGGCCGACACATTCGTGACCGCTCGAATCTGAGGAGTGACGTCGAAATCGGCGCCGAGCCCCGAGAACATCAGGCCGGGATTGACAAAGTTAGACTGCCCCTGGTCCTTGGACGAGCGCAAGGAGGGCAGGATGCCGTTGCGGCCCGAAAGGGCGACTCCACCGCCGCCCGCCAAAGGAACCGCTTGCCGGATCCAGAAACCGGTGTCCGCGCCACCAATCTGCGGGTTCTCCTGAATGGCGTCGAAGCCGGTCGCGCGTCCGTCGAAGGGATCGCTGTCTCCGGTCGCGCCGATCAGGGTGAGGCGGCCGCGGACCCAGTCGAAGTCACGCGACAATTCGACGGCGGAAAAGCCTGCGAGGATGAGCTGGCTCCTTTGAGCCACGGGATGGCGCGAGTCGTGGCCGACGACGCCATACAGAGAGGAGGTGAGGTTCCACTTCCCGAAGTGGCCGTCTCCGTTGAGTCCGAGATAGGCGGCGTGGTATCCGTGCGGCCGCACGTCGCCGATGACCGCCGGACGTTCAAGGAAGCCGTTGGTGTTGTAGTAGTCCTTGCCGTCCTCGTGATTCCAGTTGTAGATCACGGTCACCTGAGTCGTGTGCCCGGGCCTCGGCGTGTCTTGCCTGAAGAGGTTGGCGATCAGGATATCGTCGGAACGGGGCCGTTGCGCAATGTCAATCAGGCCGCTGTTCGTGTCCTTCTCCATCCGGCGGAAGATGCCGAGGTTGTACTGCACGCGGTTGTCCTGCCGGTTCCCGAAGAAACGGAGGCCCAGAGCGTTGTCCTGGAAGATGAAGCCGCGAAAGTCTGAGATCAATGGCTGGAGTCCAACCCGGTACGAATCGAAGTCGTAACGCTCGGAAACGTTGCGACGGTGCTTGTCGTAGAACGCCTCCACCAAGGTGAAGTGAGGGTCATAACGGACAAACCCCTGATGCGGATCCACACGCAGTGCCCGGACCGGATCCACCTGGGTGCGGTTGAGGTGGGCGGCGAGGATGAGGCGGTACTCGTAGTCGGGGGGCTTGAAGGTGGTGTTGCCTTTGATGATCGAGCCTCCGAACAGGACGGTCTGGGCGAGGGTGAGCTGGTCCCCCTTGCCGAACACGTCGAGGGCCGAAGGCCTCCTTGACGACTGCCCTCCTACTGGGATGGGAAGCCTTCGCGCCTCGACCAGGGTGTCGGAGAGACCGATCAGATTCAAGAAGACATCGTCGCCCCATTTCCGGAACGGCTTGTAAGGCTTGTCGCCCTTGTATACGTTTTGATGGTAAGGATCCGAGAACTTCTGCTTGACGATGCCGAGGTTCTCCATCAGGCGCCAGCGATCCGAAATCGGCAGGCTTTCGCGGGGCAGGACGGGCGCGGGCGGTTCCACCTGGGCGGGATCAATGGGCGGCAGTTCGTACACGAGGGGGGCGGGGTTGCGGCCCGGGCGTCGAAGTTCAATCTGGTCCGCGGGCGGGGTGGGGGCGGCGCTCGGCGACGGGGAAGGAGAGGGAGAAGGTCGAGGGTTCTGGGCGCGCGCCAGGGGCGAACCCAGCACGAGTAGCGACAGGGCCGCGCGAATGGCCGGGCCCGGTCTAGAAATCGGCGCAGACATTGTGCTCCGTCGAGTCGTTGAAGGGCGCTTGTGGGCATTGCACGTAGCGGAGGCGAGTGCCCAGGCCAAAGGGTTCGATGAGGTCGGCGCGCCGCTCACGTGGCGCGTTCGCGATTCCCGTCTTGAGCGCGACACCCGCGTTGGCGAGGCCAAGAAACGCGATCATGTCGTCCTGGTCGACCCCGTCGCCTGAGACTCCGATCGCGCCCACGAGTTGAGACCCGCGGTAGATGGGCACGGCTCCGGGGAAGATCTGGATCCCGTTCCGGATCTTCGGCAGGAACGCGCATCCCACTCCCGAGGCCGAGCCGGACACCGCGTTAATCACGAGGTCAAGCTGCAACCCGACATGGAACGGACTCCAGTTCGAATACGGTGGCGAGAATGGCCCAGGTGGGCGACCGGCCACGCCATCTGGAAAGAAGGGGCGGTGGAGATTTCCAATCGCGCGGGCGGAGTAAGCGAGACCATTCGACAGGGCGGTGGGATCGTTCAGGAACTGCCGCATGAGTGTGACCGAGCTGCCGGGGAGGACAGAGTCCCCGGTAGCTGGGTAGACCGCCCGAGGAACGGTCTGCAGTTCGGCGGCGGCCTGAGGATTAGAAAAAAATCCCGCAGTTCTCGCCTTCTGCGCGGCCACGTCGGTTCCAAACACCGGTGCATCGGGGGTGCGCACCAGTCCTAACACCTCTCCTGCTGTATCGACTACCGTGGCCGTGACCTCGGCCGCCGAGCCGAGGGGACGGCGGATCTGCGCGCGCGCTCGGTTTGCGACCATCAAGGCGTTGCGCAGGATCGATATCACCTCGTTCGCCGTCAGCAGACCATCGCTGCCCGCGCGCGGCGGAAACCGATTCTGGTTCCGCTCGTCGACCAGAACCACACCCTTCAGATCGGCAAAGGTCCCGGTATCGAATCGGAATCCGGATTCCGGGGTGCGGAAGGCGATACCGGACCGAATGATCCCGCTGAAGAATCCGTCCACGGCCACCGTCGCCCCGGGGATGGCGGCGAGCGCAGGGATGGTGGCGGCGCCGGACTTCACGTCCTCGGAATCGACGAAACGGAAGGTGCGGCCGTCCGCGGTGATCCGGTCCCCGCGGCGATCGCCGGGAGCCATGAATCCTCTAGCCGCCCCGACCGCGATGAGCTCATCGGGATCCTCGTCGATGTCCGTGATGTCGGGATCGAGAGCGTAAAGACCATCGGAGATGACTCCCACGCCGCCCACCAGTCGGCCCTCCTTGTACAGGGGCAGGCCGCCGGGATCCGCGGAAAGGCCGAGGGGCGACGGGCGGGGCCCGGTCATTCCTTCGCTTCCGGATCGCATAATGTCTGAGCAGGGCAGCTGCGAGAACTGCACGCCATAGAGGGGTCCGGAAGGTTGCGAGAACTCGCGCGGGTTGAAGTTTTCCTGGATGATCTGGCTCGCGGTTCGGGTCGAGAAAGCGTTTCCCTCGGACGAGAGGAACGCGCCGGTGACGGCCTTCGCGATGGCGGCGAGGGCATCTCCGGAAGCGAAACGGGCATCTTCGAGCCCGCCGCGAACCGCCCGCCCGCTCGAAATGCGAAAGGACGGATCGGCTCCATTCATCCGAAACGAGCCCAGGACGTTCCCCACCCGATCTACGACTGCCAGAGTGGCGCGCGCTCCACGCGCCTGCGCTTCAACCGAGCCCTGGGCGAGGATGCGCTGGACGTCCGCCGAACTGAGGAAATCGGAAGCGGACGAGCAGGCGCCTGCGCAACCCTCACGCCCAAGCCCCTTCTCTCCGCCGCACGAGAGGACCGTGAAAGCAGCCGTGGCCAGGGCGGCTCCGACCGTCCGGCATCGCGCCCTCGAAATACTCACCTTCAGGATTGTGACTCCACCACGGCCGCGCGCGCGGTCGGGTGTTGATGAAACGAATGACAGAGCTCGCAAGTGCTGCGGATCTTCCCCGGAACCGCGACCGAGCCCGCGTGACACTTCTGACAGACAGCGAGGCCAGGGATCGACACATTGGCGCTGGCCAGAGATGTGCGCACGTCGTGGCAGCTTTCACACTGGGCGATCTGGTGCGCTTTGTGGCTGAACCGTGAACCGGGGAGCCATTGGGCGGTAATGGCGGTGGGTGCGATGATCCAGCGCGGATCGCCACCAGGATCCATAGTCGGCGGGGTGTCTGCGACGAATCGTGACACTTCATGACACTGCGCGCACAAGCGCTTCTCGATCAGGTCCGCGGCCATGGCGCGCGCCTTGGAGTTCGCCCAGTCGAGGGCGCGCTTACGCTCGACGTCCGGGGGCGCACCCGCTTCCGGGCGCCGGAGCAGCCCGTCGACCAGGGTGACGTCGATGGGTCTTTCGCCAAGAGCGATGAGAGAGTAAAACTCCCGCATGGTGTCCAGCGCCTTTTGGGGCGATCCGTGGGGCACTTCGCGGCTGGTCACCGCCGGTTCGAACTGCAGGCTATGACATTCGGCACAGTGGATGTCCATGTGAATGGGTTCGAAGCGGGCGCCCGCCGAGTCCTTGGTGTGACAGCTCGCGCATTCGAGGACGCGGGGTCCCGAGGGCGAGCGCACTCCCACGGGACTCAGATGCTTCGCGTGCGGGAACTTCAACCCCGAGGCCTCCTGGAACGACGCCACCCGCGACGCCGCGATGCGCTCGACCTCGGCCGTGGAAGCGTTGAGAACGCTAAGCGAGAAGGCCGGATGATCACGGGCGAAGTCGCTGACGTTCGCGAGGGTGGAGGAGGGGTGCTTAGCCTTCAGGCCGGCATGGCACGCCGCGCAAAGCGTGGCGTCGGAGCGAACCAGGCCGTGCTCTCCCTTGTGATCAAGGTGGCATGAGACGCAGCGCGCGCCGCCAAAGACCGCGGTTTGCACCGTCGGGTCGGCTGCGTGATCGCCGATCGTACGATGGCAGTTGATACAAGGGGCATCGGGTACTGGCTCAAAAGGCGTGGTGTGGCACGAAGTGCATTTGTTCTGCAGGGTCTGGTGCGCGAGCGACAGAGTCCCCGGGTCCCACGACCTGTCCCACACCACGTCTTGAAGGGGCGCGGGGAGTTGCTTCGAGGTCTCGTCCCGGAAGCGGGCGGAGGTGGCGTAGGCGATGGGCAGGGCGAGGAATACCAGAGTCACCGCTCCGAGCAGGGCATAGGCCGGCCCGCGCTTGCCCAGCCAGGTCGCGGAGAGAGAGATCTTGGAACGTCCTCTCAGATCGCCGACGTTCTCGGGAATGGGCTGAATCAGCTCGACCGCGAGAGCGAAGTCATGATCCTGCGCCTTGGGAGGTTCCGGCGTGAGTTCATAGGGCCCGACCAGGATCTTGGTGCCGCTCCTGACCTTGGCCCGCTCCCGCATCTTCAGGCCGATCTTGAGGCTGGTATTCACGCCCTCAATGTAGAGCTTCCCGGTTTCGGTGTTACGGATCAACGCATGATGCAGCCGGACCCGCGGGTCGGGCAGGTGGACCGAGGCCTCCGCGCTGCGGCCGATGGTGATTACATCGGCGGTCACGATCTTCTGGTCGCGGATGGGCTGGCCGCGGCGGTTCCGGGTGACCGTGACAACGAGGCAGCGAATCATGGTGGTTCCTCAGCCCCGATAGAAGAAGACCGAAACGATGTGAGCAGTGAGCGCACCCAGGAGGGCGATCGAAAGCGGGACGTGCGCATAGAGCCAGAGATCAAGGCGCGCCTTGTACATCACTCCTTGACGGGCGCGACGAAGCAGCGACTGCTTGTGCAAGAGGATCATGAAGAGTTCGTTGCTGACTCGGGCCTCGGCGCCCTTGAGTCCGGCGCCCGCCTGACGAACCGCCTCGACGGCGCGGGTGGTTGGGCATTGAGGCTCGTCGCCGCGAAGCTGGGCCAGGACCGAGCCTCCGACACGCGTCTTCTCCGCGGCCACCATCACGATGCGGTTGATCTCGTCACTCAGATTCATGGCCACCTTGCGAGCCTCCGCGTCCTGGCTCACAATTTTCAGCAGGAGGGAGTCCACCGAGTCCTCGCCCATCGCCTGGGTTATGAACTTCGGGAAGCGCGCGTAGGCGTAGACACCGTAACACCCCGACAGAATGACAATCACCATGAGCGCATACGCGAGAGTGTGGACGTTCCATCCTGCCTGAAAGCCGGTGTGAAGGGTGGCCACTACGAGGAGGGAAGCGCCCAGATAAACATGGGCTGAGAGCCAGCCTTGCAGGGTGCCGACCCGGCTCTTGTAGCGGCGCTTGCGAATGCCAAACCACAACAGCCAGACAATGAGCACGGCTCCGATCGTGCCGAGGATGTAGCCGAGCCGCGTGCCGCCGTACGGACCGAGGACAGGCGCATCCCGCACGTAAGCGATCACGGATCCGGCGCAAAGCAGTAGCGCGAGTTTGAAATACCGGTAGTTCCGATACTCAAGGAAATTCTGGTGGAAGTCCGCCTGCGCCATGCGAGTGGCCTGACTCTGGGCGTTTTTTCAACAAAGTGCAAGTCGCCGTATCGCGCCATCCAAAATGTAACCCTGAGGGGTATCGTCGAGACATGTAAACCGGTAACCCTCGAGGAGGGTTGCGACGGTGGGAAGAGAGTTCAGGCGACAGCAGTTGGCGTCGATTCACAAGCGGCATCGGCGTGCGAGCCGTCGTCGCGCTCGGATGCTGGATGAGCTCTGCGAGGACCACGGGTGCCACCGCAAGTACGCCATCCAACTCTTGAATGGCCCTCCGGCCGACCCGCTGTCGCGGAAACGGCGACCACGCGGGGTGTTCTACGTGAAGAGAGTGGTCCAGGCACTGATCGAGATCTGGACCGCGGCCGGGTACCCGTGGTCAATTCGTCTGAAAGCTCTTGTTCCGACTTGGCTACCCAAGCTACGAAAACGGCTTGGTATCACTAAGACGATCGAGGCGCAGATCCTAACGATCAGTGCACGACAGATTGATCGCCGATTGAAGGAGCACAAGAGGCAGGCCAAGCGCCGACTCTACAGACGCACAAAGCCGGGAGGGCGACCGTACAAAAAGGACGACAACGCGCACATCCCGCAAAAGACCTGGACGAATGTGCGAAAGCTCCTGGCTAAGTCCGCTACGACACGGTCGGCGCTCTGGGCTCGATCAACGAGCTCTACCGGGGCAATCTCCGGCTGCTCCAGAATCTCTTCCTGCCATCGGTGAAGCTTCTGAAGAAGGAACGAGTCGGCTCGAAAGTGCGGCGCTACTACACCGA
>JBDSLN010000331.1:0-3019 GCA_039916365.1 Vicinamibacteria bacterium | reverse complement strand
ATGTTGTCGAGATCGGGGAATAGTTCGCGCAACGACGACGGATCGAGGACCGCCCCGGAAATCGAGTGCGCACCGAACTCCGCCGCCTTGTCGATCACCATGATCGAGGGCTCCAGCGGCTTCACTCCCGCGCGCTTGGCGCGCTCCGCAAGCAGGTCCTTCAGGCAGATCGCCGCGGCGAGTCCGGCCGGCCCGCCGCCTACGATCAGGACGTCGGTTTCTAGCGTGTCGCGTTCTTCACTCATGTCGGGCCGATTCAAACACAGCCGAGCTGGAAACGAGGCCTCGGCCGGGCTCTTTTTTGCGCAGCTTCTTAGCGCTTGGGACGACCGCGGGCTCGCCGCGCGTAGCGCCCCCTTAGCGCCGCGACGAAAAGTGCGCGGTGGCTTCGGCGGTGAGTGCGGGCAGGATCTCGAAAAGATCGCCCACGATTCCGTAGTTCGCGATCTTGAAGATCGGTGCTTCGGGATCCTTGTTGATCGCCGCGATCACGCGTGACGACGACATGCCCGCGAGATGCTGAATCGCGCCTGAAATGCCGCAGGCGATGTAGAGGCTGGGCGAAACCGTCTTGCCCGTCTGCCCGACCTGGAAGGAATGACCCACCCAGCCGTCATCGACGATTGCGCGCGATGCGCCGAGGGCCGCGCCCATCGCGTTGCCGAGATCTTCAACCAGCTTGTAGTGCTCGGGTGCTTTCAAACCACGGCCACCGGAAACGATGATTTGCGCCTCGGCGAGTTCCTTCTTGCCGCCCTCTTTCGCCTTGAACTCTCGAACACGCGCGCGCGTAGTCGTGTCGACTGCGGCCAGCGCCGTTTCGCACGCGCGATCAGCCATCGGAGCGGTGAGGGCGAACACGTTGGGACGAAGTGTGGCAATTTGCAGGGAAGTCGTCCAGCCGAAGGTTGAAACCATCTTGCCTGAGTACTGCGCGCGCTTCGCCACAAGACGGCCGTCGGCCTGCTCGAAGGAGGAACAGTCCGTGACGAGCCCCGCGCCGGTCAGGGCGGCCACGCGCGGTGCGAGATCTTTCCCGGTCGCAGTGTGCGGAATCAGGACCGCGCCCGGAGCTTCTGTCTCGATCGCCTTTGCCATGGCGCGCGCATACGACTCGGCTGAATACGCGGATAGCGCGGCCTCGTTGAATTGAATCACCTTGTCGGCGCCATGGGATGCGAGGGTTTTGACTGCATCCGGACCGGCTTCGCCGATGAGGACCGCAACGACTTTGCCTGACGAAGCGTCGGCCAGACGACGAGCTTCGGAAACGGCTTCCACAGAAGGACGCCGCAGCGCGCCGCCACGAATTTCCGCGAACGTCAGAATGTTGGCCATGACTAGATCACCTTCGCTTCTTCGTGGAGCAGGCGGATGAGTTCCTTCGCCTGGGTCGCGGGATCGCCCTGAATCAACTTGACCGGCGGACGCTCCGCGGGAGGCGCCATCGACTTTCGCTCCGTCTTCGCCTTGAGAGCATCGGCCGGCACGCCGAGTGCGGTTGCATCGATCATGCCCATGGTCTTCTTCTTCGCGGCCATGATGCCCTTGAGGCCGGCATACCGAGGCGTATTGAGGCCCTTCTGCGCGGTCACGACGAGAGGCAAGGACGCATCCCACACTTCGACGCCGCCTTCGACTTCACGCTCGACCACGGCGGTCGTGCCGTCGATGTCCAGTTTGACCGCCATCGACACAATCGGCAGGTCGAGCGCTCCCGCCAGCAGGCCGGCGGTCTGCGAATCGTCGTCACCCACACCCTGATGTCCGCAGAGAATCACGTCGGCGCCGCCGAGATTCTTGATTGCCGCGGCGAGCACCGTCGCGCGCGCTGCAGCATCGAGGCTCTCGAACGATGGATCCCAAATCTGATGAGCGGCGTCGGCGCCCATGGCAAGGCCATTGCGAAGGCCGGCCGTCACGCGCTCAGGACCGATCGAGATGAGGATCACTTCCCCGGTGTGCTTCTCACGAAGCTTCAGGCCTTCTTCGATCGCGAACTCGTCGTAAGGCGAGATGATCCAGGTGAGATCGGACTGGACGATCTGCTTGCCGTCGTCGGCAACCTTCAGGCGCGAAGCGGTATCCGGCACCACCTTCACGCAGACGATGATCTTCATGGGGCTTCCTCAATGAGCTAAGAAATGAGCGCGATCAACCGTGCCACTTGGGCGGTCGCTCAGGCGATAAAGCGTTTGAACACGAGTGCCCCGTTGGTTCCGCCGAAACCGAACGAGTTCGACAATGCGTATTCGATCGCCAGAGACCGAGCACCCTCGCGCGCGGCGTCGATATCGCACTCCGGGTCCTGGTTCTCGATGTTGATCGTGGGCGGGACCTTCTGGTCGCGGATGGCGAGCGCCGTGATCGATGCCTCAATGCCGCCGGCCGCTCCGAGCAAGTGACCGGTCATCGACTTGGTCGAGCCAACCACCATCTTCTTGATGTGATCACCGAAGACCGTCTTCAGCGCGCGGACTTCGATCTGGTCGCCCACCGGCGTCGACGTGCCGTGCGCGTTGACGTAGTCGATCTGATCCGGACGGATGGCCGCGTCTTTGAGAGCCTTCGTCATCACGCGTGCTGCGCCGTTTCCATCTTCCGGCGGAGACGTGATGTGATGCGCATCGGACGACATGGCGTAACCAACCAGCTCGCAATAGATTTTGGCGCCGCGCGCCTGAGCCCGCTCAAGGCTTTCCAGGATGAGGAGACCCGCGCCTTCGCCGATGACGAAACCGTCACGATCCCTGTCGAAGGGCCGCGACGCCTTTTCGGGCTCGTCATTGCGGGTCGAAAGCGCGCGCATGGCGTTGAAGCCGCCAACGCCAAGGGCGGTGATCGCCGCTTCGCTGCCGCCCGCGATCATCACTTCCGCTTCGCCACGCTGAATGATCCGGTATGAGTCGCCGATCGCGTGCGCGCTGGAGGTGCAGGCGGTGGCGGTCGCGGACGATGGGCCACGCGCGCCGGTTCTGATCGAAACCCAGCCTGCGGCCAAATTGACGATCGCCGAGGG
>JBDSLN010000330.1:0-5082 GCA_039916365.1 Vicinamibacteria bacterium | reverse complement strand
GCCTTGAGACGTAGCGTCTCGAGCCGCAAGCGTACGAGACCGATGATCTGCGCGGAATCAAGCGTGGGCGCTGCCGGCTTCAACGTCTCTTCGTATGTCTGGCGTCGGTCGAGGCGCAGATGGAAGTGAATCTCGCGCAGCGCCAGAGAGCGTTGAGCGAGTTCGGTGAGAAGAGAGTCGAGCTCGCGTTTGATGAAGAAGAGCAGGCGCGTGGAGTCCTTCTCGGGCGTTTCGAACTCGGTGAAACGTTCAAGCGGCGCTTCGTGAGGCAACGGCTGAAGCGAGGAGAAAAGATCTTCTTCAGCGAAGGTGCGTAGACGCCAGACCGATTCGCCGAAACGCCGTCGCAGGGAAGCCGCCTTGTGATTCAGCAGGTCGCCCACGGTGTGGATCTCGAGGGCTGTGAGTTGATCTCGTGATTTGGGATCGAGATCGAGCCTTCGCAGCGGTGTTTTGCGCGCGTCCTTGTCTTCATCGGCCCGCGAAGCGAAGACCGTGATGCCATGACGCAGCCGTGAAACGGAATACGTGCCGAAGCGGGTGAAGCCGACAACTACGAACGCTTCGAAGCCGAGAACGCCCAGATCGGCGCGCAGGTTTTCCGCCCAGGCTTGAAGCGTTGGAAAGAGATGACCGAGGCCGGAGGCGTCGAGCCAGAAGACGCCGGGATGCGCGAGATCCGGTTCGACATCGGGCGAGTGGCGTTGAAGCCGAGCGCCGATCTCGCGCACGCTGGTTTCCAGTCTTTCCAAAGACACCGCTCCCGCCCTCAACTGGCTTGAGATTCCAAGGGCCGACGCGAAACGCTGGCCGGTGCGCACGCCCACTTTCCACGCGGCCTTGTTCACCTGCAGCAACAGACCCTGCGGGCGATCGTCATCGATCACCGCAACGGGATGCTCTTTCCAGTCCGGGTGTTCCCTCAGGAGCAGTTGAAGAGGAAGAACCGGAACGTCAACGCACGCCAGCCGGTCCATTGCACTTTTCCAGAGGGACGTGATCGCCGGGACCGCGGCGCTTGTCTTTCAGGACGCGTAATTCAAGGTCGAAGTAATCGTCGTGACGCACGCGTGCGGCGTTGGCGCGCAGAGACACAAGTGACGAAAGCGAAGGTTGGTCGATCGGCTTCTCGGTAAGAACGAGAAGTGCGCATTCGTTCTTCTGCGCGAGTCCAAGAAGCCGCGTGAGCAGCGGCATGGGAAGACGATCTTCATTGCGTTTCTCGATGGGCAGATCGATGACCACGAGACCGAAGCCGGCCGAGCGCAGAAGATGATCGGCTGCGCGTCCCGCCAGCGGGGCTGCCGACACGCGAACCACCACCAGCCGGTCAAGATCGACGCCGGACGCGGCGGCATCAGGGGGATAGAACGAACTGGACTTCAGCGTGATCCACGCGACCGGTTCGTTTTTCTTCTGCGCTTCGATGACGATGCCGAAGGCCGCGGTGAGCCGCGCCGACCCTTGCCAGCCGGAAAACTCGACGAGACGCCCGGTGAAACTCGCGAGATCGAAGCCGCTGCCCAGCGGAACAAACGGAGCGGGAGAGGAGAACCTCTCAAACGCCTCATTCGCAAGTCGTAGTGCCATCGACGGAAACCGTCAGATGACTATAGCGAACAAAAGGCGAAAATCGGGTCCGATTAATTCAAGCGTTTATCTGTAGGGTAAGTCTTTATTAATAAATAACTTTGAACGTGGCTCACGACTCAGGCGAGCATTTTCCTCAGAACGGTCTGCAGGATGCCGCCGTTCTTGTAGTAGTTGATCTCTACCGCGGTATCGAGACGGCAGGTGGCTTCGAACGAGAACGTTGACCCGTCGGGGCGTGTCGCCTTAACGGTCAAAGTCTGACGCGGAACGAGACTGCCTGCATCAAGTCCGCCGATCGAAAGAGACTCATCGCCCTTGAGGCTGAGACTCTCCGCGTTTGCGCCATCCTTGAAGACGATGGGCAAAACACCCATGCCGACGAGGTTGGAACGATGGATGCGCTCAAACGATTCCGCGATGACCGCGCGCACACCGAGAAGCAGCGTGCCCTTGGCGGCCCAGTCACGTGACGAGCCCGAGCCGTATTCCTTGCCCGCGAGAATGACGAGAGGAATACCCGCTTCCTTGTACTTCATCGCGGCGTCGTAGATCGTCATCTGGACTGGCGCTGAGTTGGGACCTGACTGGAACCGGGTGACGCCGCCTTCGACGCCCGGCACCATCAGATTCTTCAGGCGGACGTTCGCGAACGTGCCACGCACCATCACGCGATCGTTGCCGCGCCTTGAACCGTACGAGTTGAAGTCCTTCTTCTCGACGCCACTCGCTTTGAGGAAGTCGCCGGCCGGAGACGCGGCCGCGATATCGCCCGCGGGAGAGATGTGGTCGGTGGTGATCGAGTCAGAGAAGATCGCCAGAACGCGCGCGCCCTCGATGCCCTTGAGCGGCTCCGGCTGCATCGACAGGCCTTGGAAAAACGGCGGCTCCTGGATGTAGGTCGAAGGCTCCTTGAATTCGAACAAGGCGCCTTCCGCGACCGAGATGGCGTTCCAGTCCGGATTGCCTCCGAACACATCCGCGTAGCTCTTCGTGAAGAGCTCGCCCGTGACTGACGCCTCCGCCTCCGCCACTTCCTTCATGGTGGGCCAGATGTCCTTGAGCATCACGGGCACTCCAGCCTTGTCGTGTCCGATGGGCTCCACGCCGAAGTCGATGTCGGTTGTGCCCGCCAGAGCGTAGGCGACCACGAGAGGCGGCGAAGCGAGGTAGTTCGCCTTCACGTCTGGGTTCACGCGGCCTTCGAAGTTGCGGTTGCCCGACAACACGGCCGACGCGACCAGCTTGCTCTCGTTGACGACCTTGGAAACCGCGGGAGGCAGCGGGCCGGAGTTGCCGATACATGTCGTGCAGCCGTAGCCCACGACGTTGAAACCGATTTTCTCAAGGTCATCCATCAGACCGGACTTCACGAGATATTCGGTGACGACTTTGGAACCGGGAGCGAGCGATGTCTTCACGTAAGGCTTCACCGTGAGGCCTTTCGCGACCGCCTTCTTGGCGACGAGACCGGCGCCGAGCATGACGGACGGGTTCGAAGTGTTCGTGCAGCTCGTGATGGCCGCGATGGTCACAGCGCCATGACCGATCGAGCTGGTGATTCCGTTCATCTCGACCTGGCCGGTGCGGGCGAGGTCGCTCTCGGCGAGACCGAAACCACGATCCTTCACCGGTGCCACGAGCGAAGCGCGGAACGACTGCTTCATCGACTTCAGCGCCACTCGATCCTGCGGACGCTTCGGGCCGGCAAGCGATGGCTCAACCGTGGAAAGATCCATCTCGATCGAGTCGGTGAAGACGGGCTCGGCGGAATCCTTCGTGCGGAAGAGACCCTGCTCCTTCATGTAGCGCTCGACGAGATCGACTTCCTCGACGGTGCGTCCGGTGTTGCGGAGATAGCGCAGCGTCTCATCGTCGACGGGGAAGAAGCCGCAAGTGGCGCCGTATTCGGGCGCCATGTTGGCGATGGTCGCCCGATCGGCGAGCGGCATGCCGTCGAGACCAGGGCCATAGAACTCGACGAACTTCTCGACGACGCCCTTCTTGCGCAGCGCCTGAGTGACGGTGAGGACCATGTCGGTCGCGGTTACGCCTTCAGCGAGCTTGCCGGTGAGTCTCATGCCGATGACCTGCGGAGTCACCATGTAAAGCGGCTGGCCGAGCATCGCTGCCTCGGCTTCGATGCCGCCGACACCCCATCCGAGCACGCCCAGGCCGTTGATCATGGTGGTGTGCGAGTCGGTGCCGACGAGCGTATCGGGGAAAGCGTAGTTCTCGCCGTCTTCCATCTTTGAGAGCACGCCCTTCGCGAGGTACTCGAGATTGACCTGATGGACGATGCCGGTCGCGGGCGGAACCACGCGGAAGTTGTCGAACGCTTTCTGGCCCCAACGCAGGAATTCGTAGCGCTCATTGTTGCGCTCAAATTCGAGCCTCGAGTTCTGTGCGAGAGCCGCGTTGTCACCGTAGAAATCAACCTGAACAGAGTGATCGACGACGAGGTCCACGGGGACAAGAGGATTCACGCGACGCGGGTCGTGGCCGAGGCGCTTCACGGCGGCGCGCATCGACGCAAGGTCGACAACCGCGGGTACGCCGGTGAAGTCTTGGAGGATCACGCGAGCTGGCATGAACGGGACTTCGATGTCCTTGGGCGCCTTAGCGTTCCAACCGCCAAGATTCTTCACATCCTCTTCGCTCACTAGCTCACCGTCAACGTTGCGCAGGATCGCTTCAAGCACGACCCGGATCGAAAAAGGAAGCGTTTCGAGGTTGGGAGCGACGCCCGCCTTCTTGAGCGCGTCGAGGCGGTACATCGAGTAGCTACCGCCCTTGGTCTGGAGTTTCGCCCGGGAACCGAAAGAGTCCTTCTTCATGGTGCGGTGATTTTAGTCCCTCACCCCGTCTCATTTTTTTAAGTCCATTTTGTCGGAAAAGCATTGGGGTAATCTTGTTTCAAGATGACTTTGGAGGCCGATGGGCGGCCCCTCGTTCAAGGAGCGACTGAAATGAGATCTTTGTTCGCGCGTTTCGCCGTCGGTGTTCTCTTCGCGGCTTTCCTGTTTCTGCCCGCGTTCACATTCGCGCAGACGGTCAGCGGCACGGTCGAAGGAACGATCGAGGATTCGCAGGGCGGCCGACTTCCCGGAGTCAGCATCGAAGTCAAGAGCACGGAGACCGGGCAGGTCCGGACCTCGGTGACAAACGGACACGGCTTCTTTCAGGTGGCCTTCGTTCCGATTGGTCGCTACCGCCTGACCACCGGTCGCAACGGCTTCGGCGTCAAAGTGCGTGAGATCGAAGTGCGCCTGAACAGCACCACGGTGGTCGATCTCTCCCTGTCGCCGTCGCTCGCCGAGGACGTCGTCGTCATCGCCGACGCGCCTCGGATCAATACGACCTCAGGCACCATCCAGAGTTCGCTTACCTCTGAACAGGTCATGGACAAACCCACCCTGATGAACCTGAACAACGTGAACCAGTTCCTCTCGCTCGCGGAGACCTTCGCGGGCTTCCAGGAGAACCCGACGT
>JBDSLN010000329.1:0-6002 GCA_039916365.1 Vicinamibacteria bacterium | reverse complement strand
CGCAGGGCTCGGGCGAGCTCTTCGCGTCCACGGTTGATCCGGCTCTTGATCGTTCCGACCGGAAGCGAGAGTCTCACGGCCATCTCTTCGTACGCAAGACCTTTCAGATCGCGCAGCACCACCGCCTCGCGAAGCTTCTCGGGAAGGGCTGCCAGGCCCACGCGCAGGAATTCCTTGGCTTCGCTTGCTTCGATCGATCGCAGCGGATCCGTCGAAGAGGGCGCCGCCGCCATGTCGAAGGCGAACCCATCGTCGACCATCGTGCGCTGCTCGCGCCGCGTGGAGCGGTAGTTGTCGATGCAGTGGTTGCGCGCGACCGAGGCGAGCCATTTCCCAAAATCGGCCGCGGGATCGAACTTACTGAGATTCTTGAAGATTCGCAGGAAAATTTCCTGCGACAGATCCTCAGCGCGATCGTGGCGACCAGTGAACTTGTACGCGATATTGAACACCCGACGCTTGTGCATCAGCAGCAGCGCTTCCCAGGAGGCTGCATCGCCCTCAAGGCACATTGCGACCATGAGAACGTCCTCCGGGCGCGGTTCAGATCGGGGCGGCAACAAGGGGCGATTCAGTCCTCTGGGATCGTCCCTTGGCGGGACACTCGGTCAGCGAAGCTCGGGACGTCCCGCCTCGGTCCACGCGGTATACCAGAAGCTGCCCACGTCGGCGGCGGCATCGGAGAGAAACTCTCCAAGCAGGCGGCCCGTGCGTAGCTCGAACGCCTCAAGATAGGGTGCCCCATACGACGACTTGCCACGCTTCGCGAGGCTGTCCAGGTAGAGGATGTTGTCGACCCAGACATGGTTCTTGACCATGGTGCCGAAGACGTAGTCGCGAGGATTGTCGAGCAGACGAGCCGCTTCCGGACTGATCTTGAGCCGACCCTCCATTCCCTCCGGCAGTTGAGCGGTGAAGCGCTTGGAAAGCCCCGGCTGATCGGTCTTTTGCCCATCGAAATTTTCTGACAGCCCGAGCGGATTGTTGAGATCCGCGGCGAGTATCGCTACCGCGTCGGCCGCGGTCAGAATCTTCTCCTTGTCTCCGCTCTTGAAAGCCGCGACCAGACGGGTGTGGGCTTCCAGGAGCAGGAACGGCAGGTTTCCCACCAGGCGCGGATCGGTCTTGGCTTTCACGCCTTCCTCGGTGCGTGGAATGTCCGCGAAGGGAAAGGCGCCGAGCAGATCGATTGCGAACCGCCGGCTGTCGGGCCTTATTGGAGGATCCTCGTCTGGAACCAGGCTGGGCAACTCAAAACGGTGGTCTTCGAAATATTTCTTCTCGCCTTTGGGGAGCGTGTCGATTGCCTTTCGCAGGACGAGCCGGTACACGGCGTCGCTCCAGGCGAACGAAGAACCGGGGAGAAGTGAGAGCAACAACGCGATGCTCAGTCTCGAAAGAGTCGTCAGTTTCATCCATGCCTCCGAAAGACGCCGTTATGAGTCTCTATTCTGCGCGTGCCACGGTGATTGACCGAACTTCCCGGACTCCATTTGCCAGAAGGGTGGAAGCGCATTCGCGAAGAGTGGCGCCAGTCGTCATCACATCGTCGACCAGAACCACGATGGCCCCGCTCAGAGCCCTGCTCTGCGTGGCCTTGAACGCGTTCCGCACATTGCGTCGGCGCTCGCCCGCCGGCAGGTTCGTTTGAGAAGGCGTGTCCCGCACCCGCGTGAGCGCGTCCGCGCGGGCGATGCGGACATTGCGAGCCAGGGCCGTGGCAAGAAGATCCGCCTGATTGAATCCTCTTGCCCTAAGACGCCCCGGGTGAAGCGGAACAGGAATCGCAAAGTCGGCATTCTCGAAGAGCGCGCGGCAACGCTCGTCCTCAATCATTCGAACCGCGAGGCGCTCGGCGGTCCGATGGCGCCCGTGATACTTGAGGGCGACGACACAGTCGCGAAGGGGTCCGCCGTAAAGACCCAAAGATGCGCCCCGCGAGAGAGGCGATCGTCCACGCCGGCAGCGACCGCATTCTTCCCCGCTTGATCCAGGAAGGGGAGCGCCGCATCGGCAGACCGATTCGCCCATGGGCGGAAGGAGTTGCCAGCACGCCGGGCAAAGCGGTGGATCGTGAGCGACGATCAACGCCTCGCAGCAGACGCAGGGCGTGGGAAAGATGGCGCTTGCGAGCGCATCCCACGTCCTCGTCCAAAACAGGGTCAAGAGAAGCCGCTCGCTTGTCTAGATAAGGCCCGCTTCGATCTTTTCCTGGCAGCTCAGGCAATGCTTGGCCCAGGGAACCGCTTCGAGCCGCTTGCGATCAACGTCGTCGTTGCACACGACGCACGCGCCGAAACGTTTCTCGTCGATGCGGATGATCGCGTCGTCGATCATCTGAATTTCGTCGCGTTCCTTGTTCGAAAGACTGAAGAGAAATTCCTTAGTGTAGGAATTGGCGGCCTTGTCGACCGGATCATGGGACACTTCGGAATCGACCTGCTTGCCCTGGCTGCGCATCTTGTCGTAGCCCTTGGTGATGTCGGTCTTTTGATCGACAAGGCGCTTCCGATAGATCTTGATCGTCTTTGTATCCATGTGCGATCTTCTCTCCTAAAGGGTGTTCTTTCCAGCGAAGGGTTGAGTCGGCGTCACAGGGAGCGGGGTCAGGCGATTCCAAATCGCTTGCACTTCTCCCAGAGCGATTTCCGTGAGATGCCCAGGGTCCTTGCGACATCCGTCTTGGTGCCCTTCGAGTTTTCGAGCACCCACAGAATGTAGGTTCGTTCCAGCTCCCTCAGCGTCGGCTGCTGGCTCCGCTCGAAGGAACGGATCAACGTGCTCGCGGCCAGGAGCACTTTCGGCAACGCGGACGCTTCGACCAGACCGTTGCCCTCATGGATCAGGATGGCCCGCTCCACGATGGACTGAATTTCGCGAACGTTGCCCGGCCACGCGTAGGCACGCAGGATCGCCGCGGCCGCAGCGGAAAAGCCGGAGGCGGTCGTCCGTTTGCGCTTCCGCTCGGACGCGAGAAAGGCGGTGGCGAGAGGGAGGATGTCCTCGACGCGCTCACGCAGGGGAAGGAGCGGAATCGTGATCACGGAGAGCCGGTGATAAAGATCCTCGCGGAAGGTGCCGAGCGACAGAGCTTCTTTCAGCGAGCCACGGCACGTTGCGATGTAACGAACGTCGACCCGCCGGTCATTGCTTTCACCGAGTCTTTGGATCCGCCCCTCTTCGATCGCGCGCAGGAGCTTCGCCTGGACGGCGGGGGCGAGGTCCTCCACGTGATCGAGCACCAGGGTGCCGCCGCTTGCTCGCTCGAGCCGCCCGGCCTGGGCCTCGAAGGCGTGGGTGAACGCTCCCCGCCCATGACCGAAGAACTCGGAATCCGCCAGAGACTCGGCAATGGCGCCGCAGGAGAGAACTTCAAATGGCCCTTCGGACCTTGGCCCAAGCTCATGAAGCGCTTCGGCGATGCGACCTTTGCCCGATCCCGTTTCGCCTTCGATCACGACAGGAACGCTGGCCGCAGCCACCCGCGGCAGCCAGGATTCGATGTCTCGCATGGCTTTGGAGACCGCGATCATGGGAGAGGCAGAGGGAGCGGGGCCGAGGGTCAATCCTTGACCTCTTCGCGCTTGGCTCCACCCCACAGACGTTCGAGGTCGTAGAACTCCCGGCTCTTTGGAGTGAAGACGTGGACGACGAACGGGCCGTAGTCCATCAGGATCCATTCACGCCGCGGATAGCCCTCAAGGTGACGAGGCTTCACGCCTTCGAGGCGGAGCTTCTCTTCGATCTCATCCACGATGGCGACAACTTGCCGTTGGTTGCGGGCCGTGGCGATCGTGAAGCCATCGGCGAGACCCGTGCCTTCGGGCAGTTCCAGGACCACGACGTCTTCGGCCTGTTTGGCCAGCGCAGCCTTGGCGGCGACGCGGCAGTAATCAAGGGCGTTCATTTATAGAGGCCTTTCTCTTCGATGTACCGCCTCACGGGTTCGGGTGTGAGGTAGCGGATGGAATGGCCGCTCCGAATCAGCGTTCGAATCTGAGTGGAAGAGACGGCAGGGCCGTCGAACGTCGGGGCCTGGGGCGGCGCGGGGTCGCCCGGGCGATGGAGAATTGCGATCGCAGCAAGCTGCTTCACGGTCGACGCGTCCCGCCACTCGTCGATGCCGGCCGCGGCATCCGAACCAAGGATCAGAGTGAACTCCGTGGCGGGCGATTGCTCGGTCAGAACGCGCAGCGTATCCACGGTGTAGCTCGGAGGCTCGCGATTCAACTCACAAGCCTCGATTTCCAGCGCGTCGTTGTCCTTGACCGCGAGGTTCAGCATCGCCAGACGGTCCCCATCCGACGCAATCGCGGCGTTCTTGAAGGGAGACTGGCGCGCGGGCATCAGCCTCACCGCGTCGAGGCCGAAAGCCTGAAGGGCCCACTCCGCGGCGCGGAGATGACCATAGTGAACCGGGTCGAAGGATCCGCCCAGAAGACCGACCCGCATGAGGTCAGGCCGCCTTCCTCGTGGCCAGAAGCATGCCCGCCAGTTTTTGGGTGAGTTCCTTCAGACCCTTGCCGGTGGCGGCCGAGATCTCGATGAGATCGAGCTTCTCTCGCTTAGCAAGCTTACGAATGCCAGGTAGAGGATCCTCGTCCTGATTCACCAGGTCGCGCTTGCTGGCCACGATGATGCGCGGGCGGGTGGCGAGTGCCGGAGAGAACGCGTCCAGTTCGCGGCAGATCGTTTTGTAGTCCTCGATCGGATCGTGCCCCGAAAGACCGGAGGCGTCGACCACGTGAACGATGACCTTGGTGCGTTCGATGTGTCGGAGGAAATCCAGTCCAAGACCGGATCCCGTCGAAGCACCTTCGATGATTCCGGGCACGTCAGCCACGACAAAATCGTAGTCATCCCACGAAACCATTCCGAGCACCGGCGTGAGTGTTGTGAAGGGATAGTCCGCGATCTTCGGCTTTGCGGCGGAGATCTTCGACAGCAGAGTCGACTTGCCCGCGTTGGGCAATCCCACCAGACCGACGTCGGCGAGAAGCTTGAGGTCGAGCCAGAGCCAATGCTCTTCCCCGGCTTCGCCCGGATCGGCGTTGCGCGGAGCGCGATTGAGGTTGGAGAGGTAGCTCTTGTTGCCGCGACCGCCCCGTCCTGCCTTTGCGATCACCAGTTCCTGGCCGTCTTCGATGACCTCGCCCATCACCAGATCCGTTTCGGCCTCGCGCACGATGGTGCCGAGAGGAACGTTGACGTAGGTATCCACGGCGTCGCGGCCGGTGCGGTTGCTGGGACCGCCGTGGGCGCCACGTTTCGCCCGGAACTCCGTATGAAAACGGAGCGGGAGCAGCGTGTTCTGGTTGACGCGACCGACGAGAATGACGTCCCCGCCATTGCCACCATTCCCACCGTCGGGCCCGCCCATCGGCACGAAGGTTTCGCGCCGGAAGCTCGAACAGCCACGTCCTCCGTCCCCGCCCTTTACGAAAATCTTGACGCGGTCAACGAACACTGGAAGGACCTAGATGCGGGCGCCCTCGGAAGAGGGTTTTGAAGCGCTTCGGAAAGCGCTTACGCCTCGGCCGGAACGATGCTGATGAACTTCCCGCGACTGCCCCGGTTTTCAAACAGGACGTGACCCCCGACCTTGGCGAACACGCTGTGGTCTTTGGCGAGACCCGCGTTCTTGCCGGGCTTGAAGCCAGTGCCCTTCTGGCGCACAATGATGCTGCCGCCGGTGACGAGCTCACCGCCGAAGGCCTTGACGCCGAGGCGCTGTGAATTGGAGTCGCGACCATTCCTTGAGGAACCGCCGCCTTTATTGGTAGCCATTGCTCTGGTGCCTCCTTACGCCTGGACGCCGTCAACGCGGACGGTCGTGAGGTACTGGCGGTGTCCGCGGGTCTTCTTGTAGTGCTTACGGTGCTTGAACTTGAACACCCGCACTTTGGAGTCACGGAACTGGGCGAGCACGGTAGCACTCACGGATGCGCCCGAAACCGGGTTGCCGGCCGAAACGCCCGCGTCGCTGCTCACAAGGAGCACGT
>JBDSLN010000328.1:0-3598 GCA_039916365.1 Vicinamibacteria bacterium | reverse complement strand
AGTTCGCGGTCAGGTCGACGCCGGTGGTGCGGGTATTGATGGCGTTCGTGAAGAAACGAGCTCCCGTGGCTCCTAGGGGAGCGAGCAGCGTGGTGATGGCACCGCCGGTGAAGTTTCCAGAGAACACGATGCGATCGTCGATCTTGATATTGAAATAGTCCGCGGTGAAATCGAAGCTCTTACTCGGAGTGAAGGCGAAGCCACCGGTGAGGTGGACCGAGTCTTCGGGCTTGAGGTCCTTGGAGCCGAGGGCGCGGGCCACCGGGCTAGCCACGGCAAACGTCCCCACTTCCACCGCAACGGTGCCCTGTCCCGGAAGACTGATGAAGTTCGTGCTCACCGCCGAGAAGTTCGACTGGGCCAACGACGGCGCACGGAAACCGGTGCCGGCGCCGCCTCGCAATACGAGTTGATCGCTCGCCTTCAAACGTGCCGTGAACTTACCGGTGACGTTGCTCCCGAAGTCGCTGTAGTGCTCAAAGCGGCCCGCAACACTCAGACGCAGGCGGGTCGCCACGTCACCCTCGAGGTCGGCGTAAAGGGCCGCGTTGCTGCGTGACTGATCGGCCACGTTTGAGGGTCGGAACCCTGGGAACACCTGAGCACCCGGAACCGCGGTGCCGCCGTTGCTTGCTTTGACGCCTCCATCCCGGTAGGAGTCGGGCTCGCCCGCCTTGAGCTGATAGCCCTCACGCCGGAACTCGGCGCCAAACGCGACGTTGAGCGGCCCGGCCAGGCCCGCCTTAAACTCGCGAGAGAGATCGAGGTTTGCGAGGACCTGATCGGCCACGAACGCCCCCGCGTAGAACTCGGTCTTTGAAGTCGGGCCAAGGGACGCGTTCAACGTGTTGACGATGTTGAAGTCCATGCTGTTGCGACCGCCCTGCAAGGACGCGTCCCAGAACCAGTCGTGCCTTGTTCCTCGGACTCCAAGAGTCCCCGATCCGTCCTTCACTGCCGTCTCAATGAGAGGAAGGAAACCAATCGGATAGATCTGCGCCCAGTTCTGCGTGAACTGAAGCGCGCGTCGATAGAAACCAGGCGCGGTCGCGTCACGTTTGCTGAAGCCGCCGAAGGCGTAAACGAAGCTGGTGTCGCCCGCGGGCACCTCGGCGTTGATGAAGGTCAGATAGTCACGGGTTTCCGCATCGCCCACCCAGTGAGAGGGCTGGGGCACGGCGTTCCTCCCCGCGTCACCCACCACAATCTGGTCGCGTGGATCGGGGCCCGCGCGGTTAGTGCGGTTCCGGTCGCGAAAGTCTCCGGTGATGTTCGCCCATCCCTTGCCGAGTTTGAAACCCTTGTTGATTCCAGCGTCCTTGAGCCCGCCGTCATGGGTTGTTCCGCCGCCCACTCCTTGATCGGTGGACGTGCCTCCGGCGCGAAGCGAGACCGCGGTGGGCGACGCGCCGGACTTGAGCACAATGTTAATCACGCCGGCGATGGCGTCCGAACCGTACTGGGCGGCCGCGCCGTCTCGCAGAATCTCGACGCGCTCGATGGCCGACACCGGGATCGCGTTCAAGTCGGCGCCCGTGGAGCCACGTCCGACCGTTCCATTCACATGAACGAGGGCCGCCGCGTGACGTCGTTTTCCGTTGATCAGCACGAGAACCTGGTCGGGCCCGAGTCCGCGCAGGGTGGCCGGACGTACCGAGGCCGAGCCGTCGGCGATGGTGGTGCGTGGAAAGTTGAAGGAAGGAGCGAGGCGCTGAATCACTTGCATGGTTTCTGTGGCGCCTGTCATCTCGATCTGTCGTGCGGTGATGATGTCCACCGGCACCGCCCCCTCGGCCTCCACACCTACCGCGCGCGAACCGACGGTGATTTCTTCAGAGAACGTCAGCGCCAGCGCGAAATCGTGGCTCACGGTTCCGGCGGTGGGCTTGAAGGACCATGCCTTGGGAATAAGGCCCGACGACGTGACTCTCACCTGGAGCGGAGCGGTGGTGGAAGTCCCGGAGGGAAGTTTGATGGTGAAGCGGCCATCCGCCTCAGTGGTCGCGCTCAATTTGAGCGAATCGATGGAGACGGTCGCGCCCGGAAGCGACAATCCGTCGTCGCGCGTAGTCACGACTCCGGTCAGGACCATATCTTGCGCTGCGGAAACCGCGGGCAAAGCCAGCGCTGCAACCAACGCCAGTGTGAGATGTTTCATAAAAGCCGCTCCTTCAAGCTCCTCATCGGGAGTTATTGTCCAGCACCATACACCCGCACGACAGATCGCTGTGACCTATGCCGTCGCATCCAAGGCCCCCTCTAGTGGTAGGTTCGCCCCGAAAGAGAGGCCGACCCTGATGAACAAGAACCTACTGATGTGTCTGCTGTTCCTGGGGGCTTCGCAAGCCCATGCTCAGACCACTGTGGTCAAGGCCGGGAGATTGATCGACCCCGAGACCGGCCGCGCGGCCTTGAACCAGATGATCGTGGTGGAAGGCGACAAGATCACCGCAGTCGGGCCAAACCTCGCGGTCCCGAAGGGAGCCACCGTGGTCGATCTCTCCGACCTCACGGTGATGCCCGGCCTCGTGGACTCGCACACTCATCTCGGGCTCACCTACAAGGACATCCCCGAAAACAACTACTACTACCTGACCGTCATCATGGATTCGACGCCGCTGCGGGCCATTCAGGCGGCGTCCAACGGAATTCAATTGCTGAACTCGGGCTTCACGGTGGTGCGCGATCTCGGCAACAATGCCCTCTACACAGACACCGCGCAGAGAGTCGCCATCGAGCAAGGCTGGATTCCCGGTCCAACCATCATCAATTCCGGCCTCATCATCGGCGGTCTGGGAGGACAGTTCTGGCCCACTCCCGAGATGGCGAAGCAGCACAACATCGTTTATCCCGAGTATCGCGACGCCGACACCCCGGACGAGATCGTGAAGGCGGTGCGCGAGAACATGCTGTTTGGCGCGAAGATCATCAAGATCTGCGTCGACTGCAAGCCCTGGGGCTACACCGTCGAGGAGATGAAGCTCTTCATCAGCGAGGCCGCCAAAGGCGGGCTGAAAGTCGCGGGTCATGTTCAGACTCCCGAAGGCGCGACCCGGGCCATCGAGGCCGGCCTCTGGTCGATCGAGCACGGCCAGGCCCTGAACGAAGAGCACTACAAGAAGATGGTCCAGAAGGGGATCTACCTCGCGTCGACCGACACGCCCTTCACTTCCTACTCGGGTTCGAAGGAAGCCTTCGACGGGATCGTGGCCCGCTTGAAGGCAGCATGGAAGGCGGGCGTGAAGATCACTTTTTCGACCGACATGGACTACTACAAGACCGGTAACGACATGAACCGCGGCGAACTGACCATCAACTTTCTCCTCACTTGGAAGGCGGCGGGAATTCCCAACGCCGACATCCTCAAGGCCATGACCACCACGGGCTACGAATGCGCACAGGTCGAGAAGGAGCGCGGGCCGATCAAGCCCTCAATGTTCGCGGACATGATCGCGGTAAAGGGCAATCCGCTCGACGACGTGGATGCCCTGCGCGACGTGCGCTTCGTGATGAAGAACGGGGTGGTCTTCAAGCGCGACGGAGTGATGACCCCGGAGAAGTTCTTTCACGCAGGTCCCGTGAACGGGTGGCGTCGCCG
>JBDSLN010000327.1:0-3251 GCA_039916365.1 Vicinamibacteria bacterium | reverse complement strand
GCCTTTCAGGAAGCGGAGGTGCTTGGGCCGCTCGCCATCTCCGACGCCGCCATCTCGTGGGTCGCGACCCTCGTGGCCAACGATCTCGAACTGTTCGATGACTCCGGCGAGCTGGTGGCGACGACCGTACGCGAGGACGTGGACGCGGGCCTACTCTCAAGACTCGCGCCAGCGGACGCCTACAGCAAGCTGGTTCTCGATGACGAAGACATGATGTTCCACCGCCCGGCTGGCAATCTCGTCCCGTCGGCGGTGTCAGCACGACTGGATCTTCCCGCGGGACGGACGGGCCTGGTGCGTGTGAACCTCCAGAACCGCGAAGCCCAGGTGGCTGCGGTTCTCACCGACCTCGATGCACGCATGCGTCTCGCCGCTCTCTCCCTTCTTGCGGTCGCGACGATGCTTGCATGGTTCCTGGCGCGTCGCATTTCCGGCCCAGTGCTTGAGATGACAGAGGCGTCGCGGCGCATCGCTCAAGGCGACCTGTCGGTGCGGGTTCCGGTGCGCACGGGCGACGAAGTGGGGGAACTTGCACATTCCTTCAACACCATGGCGCATGATCTTTCGCGTCAGCAACGGGAGATCGAGCGGCGCGAGAGGCTCGCGGCCTGGGCCGACATGGCGGCGCAGATCGCGCACGAGGTGAAGAATCCGCTCACCCCCATCCAGCTTTCGGCGGAACACCTGCAGCGCGCGTACAAGGCCAGCGGACTCAACTCCCCAACCTTCGATTCGGTCGTCGCCATCTGCACCAGGACGATCCTTGAGTCGGTGACCAAGCTTCGCGACATTGCATCTGGTTTCGCGGCCTTCGTGCGTGAGCCCGTGGAGGGACGTCAGCGCGTCGATCTCACCGCTCTGACGCGCGATGTTCTGCAACCGTACGAAGGTGTTCTCCCGGAAGGGCTGCGTCTTGCGATCCAGCTTGATGAGCCTTGTGTGGTTCTCGGCGAGGGCAAGTTCATCGAGCGGGCTTTGCGGAATCTGATCGAGAATTCTCTTCAGGCTCTCGCGGGTTCCGGCGAGCTGAGTGTTTCCTGTCGGCCGGTGGCGGGCTTTGCTGAAGTTGTGGTCGAGGACACGGGCCCCGGCTTCGACGATGAAACACGCGCGCGCCTCTTCGAGCCTTTCTTTTCCACCAAGACCCAGGGCTCGGGTCTCGGCCTCGCTCTGGTCAAGAAGGTCGCGGAAGACCTTCAGGGAACCGCTACGCTTGAACGTGTCGGCAAAGTGACGAGCGCGGTGTTCCGTCTCCCGCTCGCCGTCGAAGAACGCCCTTAGCGCGAGCGGCCGGTCACCCGGAGCGAAGTCTGGATCACGCGAGCCAGATCCTCGGTCAGGTCAAAGGCATTGAGATCGTCGAGACGAGCCCAGGTTGCCTCCAACGCATCCGATCCGGCGTGGAGCACACCGCCGTTCGCGTGTGCCACATAGTCCACGATGACGTAGTGAAACCCGTTCTCGCCCGGCGTGACCGCCTCTATCAGCTCACCGAAGGCTTCGATCTCGATCTCGATGCCGGTCTCTTCAAGGACTTCCCGGATGGCAGCCTGTTCAAGTGTTTCGCCCCATTCGAGCGAACCGCCGGGGACCATCCATCGACCGTAGTGCGGCTCCTTGCCGCGCTTGATGAGCAGAATGTCGTTGCGCTCATTGAAGACCACGGCGCCGACTCCGATCGAGGGACGCCGATGGACGCGCGCCGTCAACAAATTAGATCGAGAGCGCTGACGGCTCGGGCGCCGGGTTAGGCGTTTCGACAACGGTCGTCGCGTTGCCGCCATCGCCTTTGCGACGCAGCAGGCCGATCACATACATCACCGGACCCGACATGGCGTAACCGACCGACCAGGCGAGCAGCGCCCATGCGGGCTCGGTAGCGACCAGCGCCAGTATCGCGGCAATGCCGACCATGGAGAAGTAGCTGCGGCGGCTCCTCAGGTCGAGGGTTTTGAACGACCAGTAGCGAAGGGTGCTTACCATCAAAAAGGCGGCGATGATCAGGATCGACATGGTGAACAGCGCGCCCACGCGGTCGGATAGCGGTTCGGGCTGGAAGTAGATGATCGAAATGACGAAGCCGGCGGCGGCCGGGGAGGGGAGGCCGACGAAGTAGCGGCCGTCCACCACCTTCCGCTGCACGTTGAAGCGGGCGAGGCGGATCGCCGCACACATCACGAAGAAGAAGGCGGCGAGGAAGGAGCGATGCAGGGTCGCAAGACCCCACTGGTAAGCAATGATTGCGGGTGCCACGCCGAACGACACGATGTCCGACAGGCTGTCCAGCTGCGCGCCGAACTCCGATGTCGTGCCGGTCATGCGAGCGATGCGACCGTCGAGCATGTCGAAGATGACCGCCACCACCAGAAGCTGGCCCGCGCTCTCGAAGTCGAGGCGAAGAGCGTGGATCATGGCCCAGAAGCCGAGGAACAGATTTCCTATGGTGAAGAGGCTCGGCAGGATGGCAGCACCCTTCCTCAGGCCCGGCTTCTGAAGGCGATCCGTGATCTTCACTTCTTCGGTTCTTCCGCTTGCTTCTTGGGAAGCCGTGCTATGACGGAACTGCCGCCGCTTACCCGGTCACCCACTTTGACCAGCAGGGTCGTACCTTTGGGGAGAAAGATATCGGTGCGTGAGCCGAAGCGGATGAGGCCGACCTGCTCGCCGCGTTCCACCACGTCGCCCACTTTCTTGCGGAAGACGATGCGTCGCGCGATCAGTCCCGCGATCTGGGTGAATCCGACACGGCCATCCGGCCCTTCGATGAAGGCCCGGTTCTGCTCGTTGCGCAGAGAAGCCTTGTCGTCGAACGCAGGCAGGAACTCGCCCTTGTTGTAGACGACGTCGGTGATCTTGCCGGCGATCGGCGCGCGGTTGATGTGGACGTTGAACACGGAGAGGAAAATCGAGATCTGGGTGGAACCCTCGCCCGCGGCGTGTCCGGGCGGAGTCGGAACGATCATCACGACTTTGCCGTCGGCAGGTGAAACCACAAGCCGCTCACCCTGGGGGATGACCCTTGCTGGGTCCCGAAAGAACGCCGTGACGAAGATCGCAAGCACGAGGAGCACGGCTCCCGCCCGCCACGAAAAGTACGCGCCCAGCAGCGCGATCACGATGGCAATGATGATGAAGGGGATGCCTTCGGGTGCGATCTTCAATCGATGGTCCTTTTTCTCGACGGATGCCGCGTCGGATGCTCAGACCTGAGAGGACCTGTTTCCGGCCTGCCAGTGTGCTGCCTCGTAAGT
>JBDSLN010000326.1:0-5268 GCA_039916365.1 Vicinamibacteria bacterium | reverse complement strand
GATTCGGCTTCGAGCGCGAGCGCCAGGTCGTCGGCGAGCGAAACCACCTTCGCGTACTTCACGCCCGCGTCGGGCTTGAACTCGTAGGTCGTGACGACAGGGCCTGGATGGATTTCCACGATGGAGCCGGCGACGCCGAACTCCTTGCACTTTGCTTCGACGAGACGCGCGCGATCCGACAGCTTGGCCTGATCGAAGGAGGAGGAGGCGACCGGAACGTCCAGAAGGGAGAGCGGCGGAAGGGCGAAACGTCCACGCCTCACCGCCTGGGCCGCGGCCTGAGCGTCAGGGGAGAGAGGTTCGCGCTTGCGACGCAGAGCGGCACGTGAAGGCGCTTCGACTGCGGCCTGTGGATGCGGGCGCGCGGTCTCGAGCTGCATCTCCGGGATCATCGTGGACTGAAGAGGAACCACGGAGAACGGAGCGGAGGACGCGGCCAAGGGCACGGCGTCAAAGAACAAAGGCGTCGCGGCGATGGGAATCGCGGGAGGCAAGGGTGCTGCGGGAGGAAGGTTGAAGCGATCGGCGGCTTCCACTGCGTCATAGCGAGAGTCTTCCTCAACGGCGTGCGGATTCAGATCAAGATCTTCGAACGGACGCTGGAACGGCGTGACGGGGAAGGGGCTTGGACCCTTGTTGGGCCGCAGCGGAAGCGATGTCTCTTCCGGAATCGGATCGAACATCAGGCTTGCGAAGGGCGGGATGGGCGGATGCGGTGGAACGACGGAGGGCGTCTCATCCTCGTGAAGCGGAAGGTCGATGAAGCGCGCGGTTGCGGGATCCATCACCGGAACCTCAGCGTCGTCCGCATCCGTGCCCTCATGGCTGCGCGCGGCGTGCTTCCTGATCACCTGCATGCGCAAACGATCCTTACGCTTGGTTTCCCGCCAATGCTCGAAGGACACCTGAACGCCGGCTGCGCGATCACGAATCCAGCCGGTGATCGTATTGAGGAGCGCAGAGAAAGAGAACTGGGTGGTGAGGATCAGACCGGCAAAAAGTGACAGGCCCAGAACCACCACCGCGCCAAAGCGCCCCACCCTGAGCGAGAGGAAGAGAGCCAGGCTTTCGCCGACCGCGCCGCCGGCTCGAACAGGAACGCCTGAGAAAGGCACTTCTTTCAGCACGACGAAGGCAAACGCCGCGAGCGACAGTTGAAGCGCCACTAGGCCCACGCTCTTGGTGATCGCAGCCTCCAGGTCCTCCCGCCACAGCAGCCGCCATCCCGCAACGAGCAGGCCGAGGGGCAGAACGAACGCCGCGACACCGAAGGCCTGTCCCACGAAGAGTTCGGAGATAAAGGCACCGTAGCGACCGATCCAGTTGCGCGGTTCGCCCATCGCACCCGTGCTGAACCACGGAGTCGGGTCGTGGGGATCGTAGGTGGCGAACGACAGCAACAACATGAGGGCGAAGCCCAGAAGGCAGGCGCCCTTCAGTTCAGGCCACAGAGTTCGAGACGGGGCAGCCACTGCGGTCAAACCTCGACAAGGACCGGCGCCACCAACGGGCGCAGTTGGAAGCGACGACGAAGCAGACGCGACACCTCGGTTTCGATGCTGGCACGCAGCCCTTGGCTGGAATTGCCGACCGCGAACTCGCGAACCGTCGCGTTCACGGTGTCGCGGATCTCCGACACGATGGAATCGGCGAGGCGTCCATCAAGAAAACCGCGCGTAACCAGATCACAGGGACGCGCCCACCGGCCATTGGTCGCCGACACGTAGACGATCGGTGTCACGATGCCCGCCGTGCCCAGGTGATGCCGCTCGACGAGGATTTCATCGGACAAATCACCAGCAAGGCCTGTGCCGATGCAGCGTTTGCGAAGGGTGATGTGGTCGTCGATGCGCGCGTCGCTTTCGGTCACGCGCAGAACATCACCGTTCTCGATCAAGCGGACGCGCACGTTGCCTTCGAGAGCGGAATCGACCAAGCGGGCGTGGGCGGAAAGCATCCGCATCTCGCCATGGATCGGAATGAAGATCGAGGGACGCACGAGCGTCGCAAGCTCAGTCAGCTCGTCCTGCGCCGCGTGGCCGGAGACATGAACATGGGCGCAGCCTCCATGGATAACGCGAGCGCCTGCGCGGATCAGTCGCCCCATCAAGCGTGAGACGATGCGGTCGCGTCCGGGAATCACGCGCGATGAGAAGAGCACCATGTCGCCGCGCTGAATCTTGACGAGCGGATGATCGCCCTTGGCCATGCGAGCGAGGGCGGAGCGCGGTTCGGCCTGAGATCCGGCGGCGAACACAAGGACCTGACGAGCGGCGAGCTTGGAGATGCCCTGGTCGTCGAGGAAGATGGTTTCCGCTTCCAGAGTCAGATGACCGAGGTCGCGTGCGAGTGCGACGTTCTCGTTGATGCGACGGCCGGCGAACGCAATCCGGCGTCCCTGTTTGCCGCCAATTCGCGCGATCCGCTCAATGCGCGGAATCGATGAGGAGAAGCAGGTGGCGATGACGCGGCCCTCCGCTTCATCGAAGGCGTTCTCGATCCCGGGAATCACCGCGTCTTCGTCGGCCGTCGTGCCGCGTGTTTCAGCGCCGGTGGAATCGGAAAGCAAGACATCGACGCCGCGACGCCCCCACTCCGCGAAGGCTTCGAGGTGCGTGCGCTCCGCTTCAGGCGCGGTCTTCGCCAGTTTGAAGTCGCCCGTGTGCATGATCACAAGGCCGTTGCACTCGATAACGAACGCAACTGCGCCCGGCGTGCTGTGCGCGACATGAAGGGAATGAATTCGGAATGGGCCCGCTTCGATGGGCGCGTTCATGTCGATGGCGCGCAGATCCCCTTCGATCCCGGCTTCCATTAAGCCGCGTTGCGCGAGACCAAGGGTGAAAGGTGTTCCGTAGACCGGAGCGCTCGCCCATTCCAGGGCCTGAGGCAGGGAACCGATGTGATCTTCGTGGCCGTGGGTCAGCAGAATCGCGCGCATGCGACCTGATCCAAGCAGCTTGTAATCGGGCACCATGCGCTCGACCCCGTTCTCCCATTCGGGGAACATCTGGCCCGCGTCGATCAGCAGGCGATCCTCGCCCGTCTGCAGGAGGAGCGAGTTCATGCCGAACTCGCCTAGCCCCCCGATCGGAGTGATTCGAAGATCGGTATTCAATGGGATTTAGGTGAGGGCTACGGGTGCGGGCAAAACTTCAGCCAGCCTTGCGAACTCGGCGACCGTAAGTGTTTCAGCACGACGGACTTCCGAGATTCCAGCAGACTTAAAGTAATGCTTGAGGTCAGGATACCTAACTCGAAGGTTGTTTTCAATCGTCCGACGTCTCTGGGTGAAAGAGAGGCGAACGATGGACTCGAACGCAGCCGGGTTTGCGATCGCGTGCCGCGGCTCGCTTCGGAAACGGCAGCGGATGACCGCCGAATCCACCCTGGGAGGTGGAGAGAAATCGCTAGGCTTGAGTTCCTGCACGATCGACACGTCGGCCCACAGCGCGTAGAAAACCGACATCGCACCATAATCCTTGGACCCGGGCGGCGACGAGACGCGCTCCGCGACTTCCTTCTGCAGCATGAGATGCGCGTCGTTGAAGTGGTCACGATGTTCCAGAAAACGGCGCAGCAACGGGCTGGAAATGGCGTAGGGCAGGTTCCCTGCCAGTCGAGATCCCACCGGAACCAGCGCCCGGTAGTCGACTTCCAGCGCGTCGCCTTCGAGGACGGTGACGTTCGCCGGAAGCTGTCCCTTGAGTTTCGCGACCAGTTGGCGGTCGATCTCCACCGCCACCACCGACTTGCAGCGCCGCGCCAGTAGCAGCGTGATGGCGAGCGCCCCCGGTCCTATCTCCAGAAACGTCTGATCGGGACGCGGATCGATCAGGTCAACGAGATCGTGCGCAGGCTCGGGACGAAGGAAATGCTGTCCGAAGGGGCGGGCCATGAAGAGGCGAACGTTACTTGAGCGGGATTGTTCGAGCGACGTTTCGATAGAGAATGCGCCGGTGAATCGGATCCGCCGCGTTGTCGGCAACCTTGGCCTTGCGTCCGTCAGCGTTGCGCTGGTACTGGGAGTCCTGGAACTCGCCGCTCGTTGGATTCTTTCATCGCGGCCGCCCGGAAAGTCGGGCGAGCAGGCGGTCTACACTCTCTTTGACCCCGTCCTCGGCTGGCGCAACAAGCCCGGCGCCGCCGTCAAGTACAACCGTCGCGAGTACCAGACCGAGGTGGTCATTAACTCGCTTGGATTTCGTGACATCGAGCGGGCCGTGACCAGGCTGGTGGACCGGCCGAGGATCCTGGTCCTCGGCGATTCCTTCGTCGAAGGCTATTCGGTGGAGCGCGACGAAACATTGACCCGGCGCCTGGAGATTCTGGCCGCCGAGGCGAAGTGCCCCATGGAGGTCGTCAACGCCGGAGTGCACGGCTATTCCACCGACCAGGAGGCGCTCTGGTACACGCGGGAGGGGGAGAGGCTCCGCGCGGACGTGGTGATGATCGCCGTCTACTACAACGACATCATCTTCCTTGAGCGATCCAATTACTCGGGCTCGCCGAAGCCGATGGTCGAGGTCCATGACGGCGTTCTGACCCCGCTGAATACGCCCTTGTCCGAGCCCCCGAATTCGCGGGCGCTCCCGAGTCCCTCGGCACCTCGCCCTATCGTCGGATCGGCGCTTAAGACACTGTTGCTTGAGCGGCTGTTCGTCGGCGCTCCGCGCTGGCACGCGCGCCTCGCGAAGTGGGGACTTCTGGATGCCTACGATCCCGACGCGGTCCCGGACGAACTGCGCGTCTACAAGACGCGCGGTCGTCTTGCCGAAGTGGAGGCTGCCTGGCGACGGGCGGACTCGATTCTTGACTCGCTGGCCCGCACGATTCGAGAGCGCGGTGCGAAGCCTGTCATGGTCTACAGCCCCGCTCGTTTCGAGGTGAGTCCGCGCGCCATGGAATTGACTCTGCTCCGCTACGGTCTCGATGCGACCGCCTGGGACGAATCGCGCGTACGAACTCGCCTCGGGGGGATCGCTGCCTCCACGGGCTTTGCGTTTCTCGATCTCACGCCCGCGCTGCATGCTTCCATCAGCCTGACTCGCGGCGAGCCCTACTTCCCGCTTGACGGGCATCTCAACCGGCTCGGACACGACACAGCCGCCCAGGCTCTGCTTCCCTTTGTCCGGCAAAACGGCCTCGTCGAATGTCGCGACATCGCGCAGTGAAGGTTCGCCCCCTCGCGGTCGTTCTCGCGGCGCTCTTCTTCGGCGCACTCTTTTTCGCTGCGCAGATGTGGACCTGGGTGCTCAATTTCGATCC
>JBDSLN010000325.1:0-4438 GCA_039916365.1 Vicinamibacteria bacterium | reverse complement strand
CCCTTCTCGATGCGGGCGGCGGCGGCCGTCATCATTTCCTTGAGAAGCGTCGAGTCGCGCCCCAGAGCGACGTAGGGCCCCGCACCCGCGATCATCTCGGTCATGAAAGCGACGACCTTTTCCGCTTTGTCCCGCTGCGCGCGTGCCTGCTTCGCCTGCCAGGCGGTGGTGAGGAAGCCCATGGCGAGGAGCAGAAAGGCGGTGCTGAGGACGGACACCAGAACCTTGTTGCGCTTCGCGAACTTCTGCGCCTGATACCAGCTGCTCGCCGGACGGGCTGCGATTGGCTCGTCCTTCAGATAGTGCCGGATGTCGGCGGCGAAGGCCTCGGCGGTCTGATAGCGACGCGTCTTTTCCTTCTCGAGTGACTTGGCGACGATCGTCTCGACGTCGCCCCGAAGTTCGCGGTTCACGCCGGAGAGCGGCGTCGGTTCTTCCTCACGGATGACGCGGACGGCTTCGTGAACCATCCGTCGATCCACATCGTAAGGACGCCGCCCGGCGAGGAGTTCGTAGGTGATGACTCCAAGCGCGTACACGTCGCTGCGTGTGTCGAGATCCTCCCGCTCGCCACCCGCCTGTTCGGGGCTCATGTAGGGCAGCGTTCCGATCAACTGGCCCATGTCGGTCAGTTGAGTGGTATGGACATCGCTGTCGGTCGCGCGCGCAACGCCGAAGTCGAGGATCTTGGGCTGGCCTTTCTCGTCGACCAGGATGTTGCTCGGTTTCAGGTCGCGATGGATCACGCCCTTCTGATGCGCATGGCCGACGGCGTCGCAGATGCCCGCCATCAGTTCGAGCCGAGCGCGAGTGCCGAGCGAGTGGTCTGTGGCGTAACGCAGCAACTCGGTGCCGCGGATGTATTCCATCGCGAAGAAGGGCACCGCGCGTCCGTGTTCGTCGTAGATCGTGCCCGCTTCGTAAATCTGGGCGATGCCGGGATGCTGCAATTTTCCCAGAACCTGCGTCTCGTGCTCGAAGCGTCGGAGCAGGGACTCGGAGAGATAGTCGGCGCTGATGACCTTCAGAGCGACCGACCGATCTGGTTGCTCCTGGCGCGCTTCAAAGACGGCGCCCATGCCTCCGCGCCCGATCGCGCGAAGGATGCGATAGCGCCCGAATCGTTCAGGGATTGATCTGACGGGGACGCCCGAATCGAGCGGCGTCTGAGGTTCGCGCGCCACCGTCGCATCCTCGTCGCTCACCGTCGCGGCAAGATGCGGGTCCTTCGGATCCTGAGGGGACGACGTCATCTAGTGAAAGCTCCTGCGGGGAGCGCACAGTCTAAGGTGCGCCTTGGTCAGAAGGAGGCGTCGTGGCAGACGGCGGCGAGATTGCGGAGGCTGAACTCCTCGCCGCGGAGCAAGTCCCAGTGCTCAGAGAAGCGATTGGTGCCCTTCTTGATGAGCAGTTCGTCCTCTCCCGGATAGACGCTGCAATAGCCTTTGGTTCGCAATCGCTTCCGCATCTCCGAGAAATAGAGGGGCACGTTCGCGACCTTCCACCCGGTCTCATCTCCGAGCGCGCGGGAGCCGAAGTTGAAGATCAACGGAGTGGCGAGCTGACGGTCCTGCGCGATCATTTCGTCCAGGGCTCCCGTGACGTCTCCGTTGTACCGAGCGCCCGCGTGGTCGCAATAGCTGTCTTTGCTCGGCGCAAGCTTGCACTCAGCGTCTTGAACTGGCGGGTTTATCACCGCGGGCATCGGAATCGCCGGGCTGCACGTGGACTGGTACTTGACCCACGAACCGCCGCTCGATGTGATGACGTCGAACATTTCATTGTAGGCGTTCGTGTTGCGGATGTTCAGTTCTTCGCCGTCATACACGGCGCAGATCCCCTGCCGGTCAAGGGCGTCGATGATCAGTTTGAGGTAGGCGTTCGGACTCTGGAGCACGCCGTTGAGAAGAATCGGGTAGGTCTCCTTCGTGTCCACGTCGATGGCGCTTGAGTTCGCCGCGTTCGACACGGCGTCGGTGACCGCGCGCAGGAAGTCGGACGCCTCCTGACGACAGCCCGCGGCCGTTCCGATGCCCACCGGGAGGTTGCGACAGGAGGCGGGGAGTGACGGGGTCAAAGTCGGCGTGGGCGTCGCGGCTGCGGGAGTGGCCGTGGGTACCGCGGTGGACGAGGTTGAGCCCGAAGGCGGCGTCCCTGCGGCACTGGACCCGCACGCCGCGGCAAAGCCGAAGGCAGTGGCAATGGCAAACAATCGGAGACGGGACCTGTTCAAGGATGCCTCGGCAAGTGGAAAGAACGTGGAAAGGGGGAAGTCACGGCGGATGATAGTCGCGACCGAGATTGGATTCGAGGGTGCCGCGGCGTGGTCTACTGCGCCCATGGCCACTGGCGCAACCGTCTACAACTTCGACATCGATCTGGCCGACGCCGACCGGCAGATTTATGAGACGCTCGCGCTCCGAGTCGCGCGGCATCCTTCCGAATCGGAGGAGTACCTCGTTACACGCGTACTGGCCTACGCGCTGGAATATGAGGAAGGTCTTGCGTTCTCCACCGGCGGTCTCTCGGAGCCTGACGATCCGGCGTTGACGGTTCGTGATCTCACGGGCCGACTCAAAGCCTGGATCGAGATCGGGACGCCTGATGCGGCGCGACTGCACAAGGCGTCGAAGGCATCCCCGCGCGTGGTGGTCTACACGCACAAGGATGCGGAGCGCTTCGCCAGTCGCCTGGAGGGGGAGCGTATCCATCGCGCTGTTGAGTTGGAGCTGTATTCGTTTGAGCCGGCTTTCATCAAGGCGCTGGTGGCGAAGCTGGATCGACGCATGGCGTTCGCCTTGTCGGTTTCAGAGCGCGAACTGTTTGTCTCCATCGGAAACGAGACGATCACCGGCCGGGTCATGCGCCGTCCGATCGCTTAGCGGGAGATTGGCGACTGGGTCTGCCATGACTTGATCGTTGCGAATATTTAGCGAGGCGGCTGGATAGCTGACACAGCGCGGAGGGAAATCCAAGGCGGTTCTGAGAAAGGGGGCGTGATGGGGTTGACGAACGCGCCCGTGATCGCTGCCAAGAAGGCGTTGTGAGCCGACCGGCGGCGCTGAGCCGCCTAGGCCTTCACAATCGAACCGATGACGGCGCCCGCCAGGAGACTGTCGATCATGCTGATCCCGCCCTGGCACCATGCGAGGTAGTAGGGGAATCCATCAATCACCAGCGGATCGTAGAAACGCTGAAAGAAGATCACGAGACCCACGAAGAAGCCGAAGCTGAGCCCGCCCTTGATGCCCGGCGCCCAACTCGCGCGCGTGCGCGCGAACAGCAGCGCCATCATCGTGCAGATCGTGAAGGAGATCAGGAGAAACCAGGCGGGATTTGCTTCCGTCTGAGAGTAAACAGAACTGAGTTCCTTGTAGGTTGGCGCCATGACGATGCCGTGTTGAACAAAGTCGGCGAACCACGTCGCCACACCTGCGGCGGCTCCGGCGACTGCGATGCGAGTCCAGTTCATGTTGTCTCCTATTCAGCTGGCTTGGAGGAACCCAAGGCCTTGGACCCCTGCCGTTGGCGAAACCGTACGGCAGCCCGTCTCCACTGTCAAATGGCTTCCTCAATCTGACACTCTGCCGCAACCTCTGAGCCGGAGCGAGGTTCCGTGGTCGGCCAACCACGAGTGACTTACAATCACGGCCAAGGATCGTGGCCATCGTTTCACATCGCATCACACTAGAGATCCGGAATTTCTGCGGGCTGGAGTCGAAGTCGCGCTGGCGTCCCTGATGAAACCTTAAATGAGGAGAGCCTTTCCCTTGCGCATCATCACCACTCGTGTTGCCCTGGCATTCACCGTTCTGGCCGCGTCAGCGTCCTTCGTTGCCGCTCAGTCAAAGGATCTCTACAGTGCGATGCACTGGCGCTCGATCGGGCCGACCCGCGCAGGTCGCACCCGCGCACTTGATGGGGTGGCTAGCCAGCCGAATACCTTCTACATCGGGTTCGACAACGGCGGGGTGTGGCGCTCCACCGACTACGGCTCCAACTGGGAGCCTCTGTTCGATGCCCAGCCCACCAGCTCGATCGGCGCGATCGCGGTGGCACCCTCGAATCCGAACATCATCTATGTCGGCAGCGGCGCCGGAATCATCCGGCCCGACCTCGCGACCGGCGATGGAATGTACAAGTCGACCGACGCGGGCGCCAACTGGACTCACCTGGGGTTAAGGGACAGCCAGATGATCGCGGACGTGGTTGTGGATCCGAAGAATCCCGACCGGCTGTTCGTGGCGGTCTTGGGGCACCCTTACGGCCCGAATGCGGAGCGCGGGGTGTTCCGTTCGATCGATGGAGGCAAGACGTTCGAGAAGGTGCTCTACCACGATGAGTACACAAGTGCCGCCGACCTGGTCATCGATCCCGGGGATTCCAATATTCTCTACGCGACCTTGTGGCCGCAGCAGCAGAGCTTTCGTGAGGGCCT
>JBDSLN010000324.1:0-3957 GCA_039916365.1 Vicinamibacteria bacterium | reverse complement strand
ATTCCGTCGGCGAGTTCTATTCGGTGGCACTCGCGAACAATCGTCAGCAGGCCGACACCGGCACGAAGATGATTCACATCGGCAAGAACACGCGATCGACCATCGTGTCGAAGGGTATCTCCGCGGGCTTCGGCCAGAACACCTACCGAGGTCTGGTCAAGATCGGCAAAAACGCGGAAGGCGCGCGCAATTATTCCCAGTGCGACTCGCTTCTTCTCGGCGCCAACTGCGGCGCGCACACCTTCCCCTATATCGATGTTCAGAATCCGACCGCCCAGATGGAGCACGAAGCAACGACGTCGAAGATCAGCGATGACCAGATCTTCTATTTCCAGAGTCGCGGCCTCTCCACCGAGGACGCGGTTTCGATGATCGTGAACGGCTTCTGTAAGGAAGTCATCAAGGAATTGCCGATGGAGTTCGCGGTCGAAGCGCAGAAGCTTCTCGGCCTCAGTCTCGAAGGGTCCGTTGGCTAAAGAAATGCTGCGCATTACCGATCTCCACGCCAAGGCGGGCGACAAGCCGATTCTCAAGGGCCTCTCGCTCAACGTGAACGGCGGCGAAGTTCACGCCATCATGGGGCCGAACGGTTCCGGCAAGAGCACACTGGCGCATGTGCTCGCGGGGCGTCCCGGATACACCGTCACCGGCGGCGAGGTTCTCTACAAGAGTTCCCCGTTGCTCGACATGTCGCCTGAGGTTCGCGCGCGCGAAGGCGTCTTCCTCGCTTACCAGTATCCGGTTGAGCTGCCCGGCGTCTCTAACCTTTACTTTCTTCGCTCTGCTCTGAATGCCATTCGCCGGCATCGCGGCGAAGAGGACATGGACGCGATGGATTTTCTATCCATCGCCAAGGAGAAGGCGAAACTCGTCGAGCTTGACGAAGCGCTGGTCAAGCGGAACGTCAATGAAGGCTTCTCTGGCGGTGAGAAGAAGCGCAACGAGATTTTCCAGATGGCCGTGCTTGAGCCGTCCCTCGCCATCCTGGACGAGACGGATTCCGGTCTCGACATCGACGCGCTTCGGGTGGTCGCCGCGGGCGTCAACAAGTTGCGTTCCGAGGATCGCGCCATGATCGTGGTCACCCACTATCAGCGCCTTCTCGAATACATTGTCCCCGACTTCGTTCACGTTCTGATCGACGGGAAGATCGCCCTGTCCGGCGGGAAGGAACTGGCGCTTGAACTCGAGTCGAAGGGCTACGAGTGGCTCGAAAAGGAGCCCGCAAGCCCTTCGACAGGCCCAGGGACCGGACCCAGAACTTTGGCAGCCAGCTAATGCCCGCTCCTCCTTCTCTGAACTCCGCGGCTCCGTTCGCCGAAATCGCGTCCGCGGTTCAGACCTGGTCCGAACCCGCGTGGCTGACCGACTCGCGCAAGGCCGCTATGGCTCGCTTCGATGCGGCTGGTCTTCCCACGCCGAGGCTCGAAGCGTGGCGAACCACCCCGCTTCCTGATCTTGGAACGAAGCCGTTTTCGCCGGGATTTGCATCGACCGACAACAAGGCGAAGGCCGTCACGAAGCCGCTCACGGCTGGCGACGTGGTGAGTCTTGTCTTTGTCGACGGCTTTCATTCGGTCGCGCTTTCTTCATCTGAGGCGCAGTGGCCGAAAGGCGTGCGCCTCTCCGCGATGTCCCGCCTTCTCGCCATGAGCCCGAATGACCTCAAGCCATGGCTGGATGCCGAAGCCGCGTCAGCGGGCGCGCTCCACGATCTCAACACAGCAGCCTTCCGTGATGGGGCCTACATCGTTGTCGACGATGGCGTCAGCGTTCCGGTTGAAGTGCGCGTCGTCCTGGTCTCGACCTCGACGGATCAGCCGGTGGCGCAGCACACGCGAAATCTTGTTCACCTCGGCAAAGGTTCTCGACTGAGCCTGACGTTGGCGGTGGTTGGGGCCACTGAGGCGCGCGGCTTCGCCAACAATCGCACGACGATTTCAATGTCCGAAAGCTCGCATCTGGAACTGATCCGCATTCACGAGTCGCCCGTCGGTGTTCCGCACTTCGACGCGCTCTTCGCGACGCTCGGAGCCCGCTCCGTTTTGAACGATACGGTCCTTCAGACCGGAAAGTCTTGGACCCGTTCCGAGATCGACATCGTGCTCAACGGTGAACGCGCGACCGCCGACCTCGGCGGCGTCTTTGTCGCCCAAGGCACGCAGGTCAGCGATATCCACACTGTCCTTTCCCATGAAGCGCCCGGCGTGATCAGTCGGCAGAACTATCGCGGTCTCGCCGCTGATGAGGCCCGCGGAGTTTTCCATGGCCAGATCAAGGTGGAGTCGACCGCGCGGGGGGCCGACGCGACGCAGAGCAATAAAAACATGTTGCTCTCGAAACGGGCGCATGTTCATTCCACGCCCGGACTTGAAATCCTCACCGACGACGTCAAGTGCAAGCACGGCAGCGCCACCGGGCAGATCGATCAGGCGCAACTCTTCTACCTGCGATCCCGCGGCGTCGACGCTCACGAAGCGACCCGTATGCTGACCCGGGCCTTCGCGTCCGAGATCGTGTCGCGGGTGGCAGACGTCGAGACGCGTACGGTGGTTGAGAGTCAGATCGCAGCCAGCCTTCTTCAGCTCGGAGAGGCGGCATGAGCAGCGCAGTCGCTACCCCGACCGTCGAGTCCGCGAAGGGCCGCTTCGACGTCAGCGCCGTCCGCGCCGACTTCCCCATCCTGAAGATCAAGGTGCATGGGAAGCCGCTCGTGTATCTGGACTCCGCGGCATCGGCTCAGAAACCGCAGGTCGTGATCGACGCCGAACGCCGGGTCTACGAAGAGCTGTACGCCAACGTCCACCGCGGCGTGCACGATCTCTCTATGCGCGCGAGCGACGCTTACGAAGCCGTGCGCAACAAGGTCGCGAAGTTTATCGGCGCGCCTTCCTTCAAAGAGATCATCTTCCTGCGCGGAACGACAGAAGCGATCAACCTGGTCGCCCAAACCTATGGCCGCGTCAACGTCCACGAAGGCGACGAAGTTCTGATCACAGCCATGGAGCATCACGCCAACATCGTTCCGTGGCAGATGCTTTGCGAAGAGAAGAAAGCCAAGCTCGTGGTCGCGCCGATCACGGATGCGGGTGAACTCGACATGGAGGCGTTTCGAGCGCTTCTGTCGTCGCGGACGCGCATCGTCGCGGCCTCTCACGTCAGCAATGCGCTCGGAACCATCAACGACGTGAAGCGTATGACCTCGCTGGTTCGCGAACACGCAAAGAACGCCGTCGTCATGATCGATGGTGCGCAGGGCGTGCCGCACATGCCGGTCGACGTGAAAGACCTCGGCTGCGACTTCTACTGTTTCTCCGCGCACAAGATCTATGGCCCTTCCGGCATTGGCGCGCTTTGGGGTCGCAAGGCCCTGCTGGATGCGATGCCCCCGTGGCAGGGCGGCGGCGACATGATCCTCTCGGTCACCTTCGAAAAAACGACTTACAACGAAACGCCCTTCAAGTTCGAGGCGGGGACGCCGAACATCGCGGGCACCATCGCGTTCGGAACCGCCATCGACTACCTGACGGGCCTCGGCCTTGATGCGGTCAGCGCCGCGGAACAGGATCTGCTTGCGTACGGCACGAAGATTCTCACTGCGACGCCCGGAGTGAGGTTGATCGGCACCGCTCCGCACAAGGCGGCCGTTTTCTCCTTCGTCATCGAAGGCGTCCATCCGCACGATGCGGGTTCGATCCTTGACTACGAAGGCATTGCCGTGCGCACCGGACATCACTGCGCGCAGCCGGTGATGGATCGTTTTTGCGTTCCGGCCACCATTCGCGCCTCCGCCGGCGTCTACAATACCCAGGGAGATTTCGACGCTCTCGTGCGCGGCATCAAGAAGGTTCAGGAGATGTTCGCGTGAGTTCCGACCTGCGCGATCTCTACCAGGACGTCATCCTGGATCACGGCAAGAGGCCGCGGAATGCCCGCGTGATCGAGGGCGCCTCCGTG
>JBDSLN010000323.1:0-11014 GCA_039916365.1 Vicinamibacteria bacterium | reverse complement strand
GCCCGACCTAGTACTTGTAGTGGTCGGGCTTATCCCCTCAAACGGAGTGTGGACTGCCGGATCACTTCAATACTTGTAGTGATCCGGCTTGTACGGGCCTTCGACGGGGACTCCGATGTACTCGGCCTGCTCCTTTGAGAGGACAGTGAGCTTCACACCGAGCTTCTCGAGGTGGAGACGAGCCACTTCCTCGTCCAGCTTCTTCGGCAGCATGTAGACCTTGTTCTCGTACTTCGACGCATTCGCGTGGAGTTCCATCTGCGCGAGGGTCTGGTTCGTGAACGACGTGGACATCACGAAGCTCGGGTGGCCGGTGGCGCAGCCGAGGTTCATGAGGCGTCCTTCGGCAAGGATCATCACACTGTGCCCGACCTTGCCATCAACACCGGGGAAAACCCATTCATCGTACTGGGGCTTGATGTTGATGGTCTTGATGCCCGGGATCTTCTTGAGGCTGGCCATGTCGATTTCGTTGTCGAAGTGGCCGATGTTCGCGACGATCGCCTTGTCCTTCATCTTCGCCATGTGATCGGCGGTGATGATGTTGAAGTTACCGGTCGTGGTGATGAAGATGTCGGCGGTGCCGATGTAATCCTCGATGGTCTTGACTTCGTAACCTTCCATCGCCGCCTGCAGCGCGCAGATCGGGTCGATTTCGGTCACGATGATGCGCGCGCCCTGGCCCTTGAGAGCCTGAACGCAGCCCTTGCCCACTTCGCCGTAACCGCAGACTACTGCCACTTTGCCGGACAGCATGACGTCGGTCGCGCGGTTCAGGCCATCGATGACGGAATGGCGGCAGCCGTAGATGTTGTCGAACTTGTGCTTGGTGGTCGCGTCGTTGACGTTGATGGCCGGGAAGAGCAACGTCTTCGCCGCTTCCATCTGATAGAGACGGTGGACGCCGGTGGTGGTCTCTTCGGAGACGCCCTTGATCGCTTTGCCGATCTTGGTCCAGATGCCATTGTTAGTCGCGAGCTCACCGCGGAGCAACTCGAGGATGACGCCCCACTCTTCGGGATCGACGTTCGGATCGAACGCAGGCACGCTGCCCGCCTTCTCGTACTCGGTACCTTTGTGAACGAGCATGGTGGCGTCGCCGCCGTCGTCAACGATCAGGGTCGGGCCGCTGCCATCGGGCCAGATGATGGCTTCACGCGTGCACCACCAGTATTCCTCCAGCGTCTCGCCCTTCCAGGCAAAGACGGGCGTGCCCTTGGGATTCTCAACCGTGCCGCCGGTTTCGGGGCGACCCACCACCACGGCCGCAGCCGCGTGATCCTGAGTCGAGAAGATGTTGCAGGAGACCCAGCGCACGTCGGCGCCGAGTTCGGTCAACGTCTCGATAAGCACCGCGGTCTGAACCGTCATGTGCAGTGAGCCCATGATCTTGGAGCCCTTGAGCGGCTTGTTCTTGCCGTAACGCTCACGGAGCGACATCAGGCCGGGCATCTCCTGCTCGGCGAGGCGCATTTCCTTGCGGCCGAACTCGGCGAGAGAGAGATCGGCAACTTTGAACGGGACGCGCGCGATGGCGGTCTTCTTGTCGGCAACGGCAGCTTGAGCTGACATTTACTTTCCTTTCGGGTGGGGTGTCTTTGGGGACGGAGATGAAACTGAAGATATGGAAGTGATGGCGGTGGCGAGGAGAAGGGCAGGACCCTTGGCGTCCGCTTCAGGTGCGAGCGGGCGGCAGCTGACGTTTTGAAGGCCGCTTTCGACGAGCAGGTCCTGGAGTTCATTGCGAGAAAAGCCGCGCGACGTCTGACCCATCTCGATGCGGAACTGTTCGCGGTCATGACGAAGGAGATCGACCACGACGGCGCGGCCGCCCGGTTTCAGCACGCGTGACATTTCGTCCAGCGCTCGGCGCGTGTCTTTGAGGTAGCTGAGGGCCAGCACCACGAGCGTCGCATCGACAGACGCGTCGGCAAGCGGGAGCGCTTCCAAGCTGCCGGGACGAAGGTCAACATTCTTGAATGCTGAGGTGCGCTTCTTCGCCGCCTTGAGCATCGCGGTGGACTGATCGATGCCGATCACTTTTTCGACGTGAGGGGCGATCCGCGCAGCGAGGATACCGGAGCCACAACCAAGATCGGCGACCGTCCATCCGCTCGGAATCAAACTGAGCAGCGCAGAATCGTTGAAGGAGTTGCCATACAACTCGGAACGAAGGCGATCCCACGTGCCCGCAGCACCCGCGAAGAACGCGAGGGCTTCCTGCGGACGGCGGGACTCGAGTTGGTCGAGACGAAGCTGGTCCTGCTTCCCCGTCGCCCACTCTTCCGTCTGATCCTTCGCCACGTGCCAGAGCTTCTTGGCGACCGCCTCGTCCGGCGTCGGCATCCTATAAATACGATTGGTGCCTTCGGCGCGGTTCTTCACCCAGCCCTGGTCTGACAGGACCTTTAAATGCCGGCTGACCGTGGACTGGGGAAGCTGAAGCGCGCTAACCAGATCGGCCACTCCCAGTTCACGCCGCTCCAGCAACCGAAGGAGGCGGAGCCGGGTCGGATCTCCGAGAGATCCGAGCGCGCCCATCAGGGCATCGAGCGGTTGCTGCACTTGTTCCATTCGTTAAGCCGGATGGAAGGATATAGCAACCGGGCGAGTGGAAGCAAGTGCCATTCGGCGGAGGATGAACTGAGGACCTGACTGTGGAGTAGTCTCCACACATGCAGACAATTCAGATCGTTCTGGAAGAAGGGTTGCTCAAAGCGGCGGACCGCGAGGTCAAACGGCTGAAGACCAATCGGTCCCGACTCTTTCGCATGGCCCTGCAGGAGCACTTGAGACGAAGTGCCATCAAGGTGGATGAGCAGCGAGAGAAGGAGGGCTACGAGAGGATCCCCGAAGGCACGGAGATGGTGGCCTTCGAAAAGGTCGCGGCATGGCCGGAAGATTGAGGCGCGGCGAAGTCCGGCTACTGAAACTGCCTGCCCCGGACAAAGAACGACCGGTGGTTGTCCTGACGCGCGACTCAAGCCTTGAATTCCTGGGGTGGACCACGGTCGCGCCCATCACCTCCACGATCCGAGGTGTGAGGTCCGAGGCGGCACTCGACGTTGAAGATGGCATGAAGGGACCTTGCGTGGTCAACGCCCACAACATCGTGACCGTGCAGAAGCATCAGATCGGCCGACGGGTCGCACAGCTGAGCGAAGCGAAGATGCGTGCGGTGTGCGACGCCATCGCCTTCTCCCTTGGTTGCGACGCGCGTTGACCACTGCGACGGTTGAGGTCGCAGCCGGTCAGGACGGTCCGACGTTCGCCTACTTCACCATCGGAGAGAGTTTCCCGCCCATCACCTGATTGAAGGCGGCGACGTTCTTCGCGAGCATGTCTTCGTATTCGGCCTTCGACTTGGCCAGCTGACCTTCGAGTTCCGCGGGCAGTGCGATGGACGTATCGGTGGGCCGGAAATCGGCGCCTCCGGCCACGTCTCCAGCGCCCGGCCCCACTTCACCGTTGAGCCAGATCAGATTCATGTAGATGCGGTACGCCTGACGGAAGTACTTATCGTCCGACGTCCACTGCGCGCGCTCGAGGAGCTTCTCCTCGACAAGCTGCATCTTCGTGTCGAGATCCTGGGCCGCCTTCACGACGTCCTCGCGACCACGGAAGCGCGGCTCTTCCCATGGGAGACGGTCCATCTTGGTGCGCCCGCGCGCGCTTTATGGGTGCGCGGTTTCCTCAGCCCGAAGGCTTTTAGCTAGAACCGAAGCTGGACGCTCACATCGATCCGGCGAGGAAACAGACGGTAGTACTGAGACTCACCGAGTTCGCTCTCGGCAACGGGGTCACGACGATCGGACAGATTACGGCCCACCGCGCGGATTTCGACACGACCCTTTCGGTAGCCCGCAACCGCGCCGACGGTTGCGAAGGCTTCCGCAGGAGCGCTGTTGCGTTTATTAAGGAAGCGCTCTCCGACGAAGCTCAAGTCAGCCGAACCGAAGAGGCCTTGAGCGGGACTGTAGGTCAGCGCCGCGGAAGCAAGGTACCTGGCCGACATCTCAAGTCGCTTCCCGGCGAGCTGGGTTGGAACCCCGTCGAACTGAGTCAGATAGTCGCGGAATTTAGCGTCGTGCAGGCTCGCGGTGGCTCGCACGGACCAAGCTCCCTGAGCGCGCAAGCTCGCGGACAATTCCACGCCTTGCAGCCGCGAGGTGCCCGCGTTCGCGAGCGAGGGCAGCGAGGCGATGGTTTGTGAGATGACGAGATTCTTGAAATCCATCAAGAAGCCTTCCGCTTCAAGTCGCAAAGCGCGATCGAACAGATCGGCCTTCAAGCCGACTTCATAACTGTTCGCGGTTTCAGGCTTGAGGATCTGCTCGGGCCCGATCTCCACCTCGGCCAGATTGAAGTCGATGGCGGCCGGCTTGAAAGTGTTCTTGTAGGTGGCGAAAAGGCTCAGCCGATCGTTGTCCTTGCGCCAGGGGGTGTAGGTCACACCAACGATCCCGGTCGGGCGGGTTACCTTGAGGCTTGGCTCCGGTCCGGTGGCATTCGTTTCCTTCTCAGCCTCGCCACGCTCCTCCATCGTACGGTTTAGGCGAGCGCCAAGGGTGACATTCCACGCGGGCGAAGGCGTCATTTCCAGGTTTCCGTAGAGCCCAAAAAAATTACGGGTGTCCCCGATCCCCTTGTCGAGTCCAAGTGGTACGGAAGAAGGCGCGCCCGAACCATCGAGCTTGACCGTGTATTGAAAATAGTCCCCCTCCGCGTCCGCTTTGCCGAACAGGTAGTCGAAGCCTGCGACCGCCTTCCATTTTGAGGAGCCGGCCCACGCGAGGTGGGAATCAAAATAGAGATCGTTTAGGTCGAGGTTCGCGCGGAAACCCGTGGCGTTCCTCGGCGAATTGGTGATGTTGGTTAGAAACCCTCGAAGCTGTTTCTGACCCGAGTGGGACACGGCAAGCGAGGTGGCCCAGGTCGATCGCGACAGCGTGCGCTCATATCCGCTGTTTAGAAAGAATCGATTCTCGTCGAGCGCGGCGCCCAGGGGATTGGCGTTGGAGTCGATGGGCACCAGAGGACTGAGCGTGGCGCCGATGCGGGGTGTGGGGCTCGAGGGTTGCTGTCGCAGGAAGGTGCCGTCCAGGTCGAAGTGGAAAACGCTCCCGCCCCAGGCCTTTCGGTTGCGCCACAGGACGTGCCCGACCTTGATCGAGGTGCGATCGTCTTTGAATCCCTGGCGCTCAAACCCCGCGGACAGTGAAGACGCGAAACCCGCCCAGGTTCCAAGGTGGGTGGAGACGCGTCCAATGCCACTGCCGTAACTGCCCCCGCCCAGAGAAAGCCGCCCGCCCTTCTCGCCGGGGGAGCGTCGGATCACGTGGACAACGCCGACAAAAGACGTCGCTCCATACATCACGGGGGCGCCGCCTCGTTGGACCTCAATTCGTTCGACATCCGACAAGTCGAGGCTGGAGAGCGCAGGGTTGAACGCGCCGCCCCACGGAACGCCATCGACAACAAGAAGGAACGCGTCAAATTCCTTGAGACCCCAGAACTCCGGGACGGAACTCGCCGGCCCGTTGTCGCCTCCCGGAGCTACGTCCACGCCAGCGGCGAGCGCGAGGGCGCTCTTGAGGTCGGTGGCGCCGCGGTCGCGCAACTCGTCCGACGTGATCACCTGAATCGAGGCAGGGACATCATCGACACTCTCGGGAATCCGGGTCGCGGTCACCTGAACCACCTCGGTGAACACCGGGGTCGGGGTAGGGGTGGGCGGAGGGGCAGACCCCGACGCGCCAAGCCCAGGCGAGGCGAGGAGGGTGAACGAAAGAGGCCAGAAGAGCTGCATTTCGTTATTTGACCATCGGTGAGAGTTTCCCGCCCATCATCTGATTGAAGGCGGCGACGTCCTTCGCCAGCATGTCTTCGTATTCGGCCTTCGACTTGCCGAGCTGGCCTTCCAGTTCCGCGAGCAGCGCAATTGACGTGTCAGTGGGGCGGAAATCGGCGCCTCCGGCAACGTCACCAGCGCCTGGTCCCACTTCACCGTTCAGCCAGATCAGATTCATGTAGACCCGGTATGCCTGACGGAAGTACTTATCGTCCGACGTCCACTGGGCGCGCTCAAGGAGTTTCTCCTCGACAAGCTGCATACTCGTGTCCAGATCCTGGGCCGCCTTCACCACGTCCTCGCGACCGCGCACGCCACGATTCGCGGCGCGCACATCTTCGAGCTGCTTTCGCATACCTTCGATGTGATTGACGATGTCGGACGTCTGGTTGATGTCCTCACGTATCCGGAGCTGCGTCTTCAACGAGAGGTCGAAGTCCGCGTCGCTCGTGGGAACCTTCGGATCCTTCAACACCAGGAGATCCTCGGAGAACGTCTTGCCGTCGACAGTCAGGCGGACGGTATACGGCCCCGGCGAGACGATCGGCCCGACCTGCGCCTGATCGAGACCCCAGTGAGTGACCGGGCGCGTGTCGCGACCACGGAAGCGCGGCTCTTCCCAGATGTGCAGATTCTCAGCCGGCGTGGCGCGCAACCCGACCACGCGGGGCGCGGTGTAACGAAGATCCCACGATGCGCGGTTAACACCGACACGCCCAGGTCGGGTGATTTCGCGAACGACGTCGCCGCTCTTCGTGAGAATTTCGATGCGCACGGGCCGCGCCGCGACAGCACTCTGCGTCCAGGTGATGGCAGCCTGACCCTGCTGACCGTAGCGGTAAGCAGGTCGCATCTTCGCGAGTCCGGTTGGAGCGGACGCCACGGGTGCGCTCGCCTGCTCCAGAATGGAAACGTCATCAAGAACAAAGAGGCCGCGACCGTAGGTGGAGACTACAACATCGTGAAAGTTCTTTTGGGTCGCGATCCAGGTTACGGGCGCCGCTGGAAGGCCAGTTTGAAGTTGGGTCCAGTGCGCGCCGTCGTCGATCGAGTAGTAGAAACCGTGCCCGGTGCCCGCGTACAGCAATCCCTTCTTCGCAGGGCTCTCCGCCACTGCGCGCACATAGGAAAGTGGATGCTTGTTCGGGAGATCGCCCGAAACCCGTGTCCACGTCTTGCCAAGGTCGGACGTCTTGTAAATGTAAGGCTCGCGGTCGTCCATCATGTGACGCGCCACCGCAATATAAGCGGTGTTCGCGTCGTGGTGCGACGGCTCGATTTTGCTGACCATGCCCCACACCGGCATGCCAATCGCGGTCAGGCCCTTGGTGAGGTCATTCCAGGTGGAGCCGCCGTCCGTCGAGTTCCACATCTTGCCGTCGTTGGTGCCCGCCCAGACAAGGCCTTGCTTGAGTTCTGAGTACGCGATGGCGAACACGACCTCGCCATAGAACTGGCCGAGATTGTCGCCCACGATGCCGCCGGAAGGAACCACGCGCGAAGGATCCTGGGTCGAAAGGTCAGGGCTCGTTTCCTTCCACGACTGGCCGCCGTTCGTGGTCTTCAGAATGAGCTGACAGCCATAGAGAACGTTGTCGGTATCGAAGGGGTCGATCGCGAGCGGAGCCGACCAGTGGCAGCGGTACTTCGCGTCGTTGGGAGGAGAGTCGAGAGAGATGAGGGAGGGTGCTATCGAGCGCGCGCGGCCCGTCTTCTCTTCCCAGCGCGTGACTTTGTTGCCGTAACACGTCGCGTAGACGATTTCAGGATTCTTCGGATCGGGAATGGTGAAACCAGATTCGCAGCCGCCGAGGAAGTGATCCCACGACGATGGCCCGAAGCCGCCTTCGGGCTCGGTGACGCGACCGCGCATGGTGCCGTTGTCCTGCATGTTCGAGTAGACCCGGTACGGCACTTCGTTGTCGACAAACACGTGGTACATCTGGCCGATCGGCAGAGTCACACGCTTGCTCGATCGCGCGCGCTGAGTGGTGATGTTGAGACCGCCGTCATGGGTCACCACGTAACGATCCGCGTTTTTCGGATCAACCCAGATGTCGTGGGTGTCGCCGCCCATCTGAACCTGCTTGAAGGTCTCGCCACCATCGACTGATCCCCAGAACGAGGAGTCGGCGACGTAGATCTCATCGCGGTTATCGCTCGAGACTTCGATGCCGATGTAGTAACCCGCGCGACCGGTCAGGGCGCGGTCGTAGTTAATGGCGCGCCAGCTGGTGCCGCCGTCGTCTGAGCGCCATACCGAGCCCTGGTCCGCGGTCTGAATCAACGCGTAGACGCGGTTCGAGTCGGTCGGCGCGATCGCCACGTCGATCTTGCCGAGCGGCGAGGTCGGAAGGCCGGAGTTCTCGACGCGCTTCCAGGTTGAGCCCGCGTCGTTCGAGATGTAGACGCCCGAGCCGGGCCCGCCGGACAGCATCGCCCAGGGATGCATTTCGGCCTGCCAGGTGCCCGCGATCAGCTTGCGCGAGTTCTTCGCGTCCATATCAAGGCCCGAACACCCGGTATTCTTGTCGACGAAGAGAACGTGTTCCCACGTCTTGCCGCCATCCATCGTGCGGAAAACACCGCGCTCCGGCTGCTGGCCGGTGATCCGACCGGTGGCGCACACGTACGCGATGTCCGGGTTCGTCGGGTGGGTGACGATCTTGCCGATGCGCCCGGTCTCGCCGAGTCCCGCGTGATTCCAGGTGCGACCCGCGTCCATGGATTTATAGATGCCGTCACCCATGACGTCACTGTCGCGGACGGCCCACGCTTCGCCGGTTCCCGCCCACACGATGCTTGGGTCGGCGAGCGAAACGGCGAGCGCGCCGATCGCTTGAACGGGCTGCCCTTCAAAAATCGGAACCCAGCGATCGCCACCATCGGTGGTCTTCCAGATCCCGCCCGAAGCGGCGCCCGCGTAGTAAGTGGTTGGATCTCCGGGAATGCCGGAGATGGCCGAGATGCGATTCCCGACCGCGGGACCGAGGAACCGCCAGGCCAGTGTGTCGGTCTGGCCGGCGCCTCGACCGCGTTGGGCCAGGGCGGGACTCGCGAGGAAAGCGGACACAAGGCCGAGGCCCAGGACGGCAGGAAGTTTGGGGGCGCGCATGGAATCTCCAGTCAGGACGAGGTACGGGCGATTGTAGTCCCGCGTCAACCCCTTGAACGCGGCCGGCTGGGAAGACAAATTGAACTGCGCCCGCGATGGATCTCCGCAGCACCGGCGGGTGCGCTGCGAGTGTGGCTCAGGCCCGCGAGCGCTTCCAGAGGCGATCAAGCCAGGGGGTGATGTCCTTGATGACCCCACGGCGGCGCATCACGAACAGAACGATCCAGAGCGCGGTCAGCGAAGACATGCCGATCAGCGCGCCGATGTCCGGCTCGACCAAAACGTCGTGCGCACGATGAAACCCGAAGTCCGCGCCGAGGAGAATCGCATGAAGGAGCGCCAGAGGAAGAATGACGTACACCGCCTGATGGAGAACCTTCCATCGCTTCGGTCCAACCTTCGTGACCATGCGATCAAAGCTCGTGGCCGCGAGAACGGCGAGAGTCGAGAGCAGGAGGGCGCCAATGACGAGGCCGGTGATCCACAGCCATCCTTCGGCGAGCACTTCTTTGATGAAGAGGTCCACGCCGCCCTGAGCGAGCAGGGTGCCGGTGTAGCTCAGAGCGTGAAGGGTGGCGAAGAAAAATGCCGAGACGCCGATGGCGCGTCGCCCAAGCACCAGATAAGCGCGAAAGGGGAAGGGCCTCAACACCGACGTCAAGGGACCGATCAGCATGGACGTGATGAGAAGGCTCAGAGCCCAGAGGCCGAAGAGCTGCCGTCCGCCAATCCAAGGTGTCTCTGGATCGTCCACAGCGCACACCACGGCCACACCGACCGCGCTCAGCGCGAGTCCGACATACAACACAGCACGGATATGGCGAAGCAACCAGGAGGGTCGGGTCATGGGAAAGTTCGGTTGGCAGTTCGAGCGCTGATAGAACTAGCGCAGGCGGAATTCACTTCCGCCGGAGCGCGGGGGTGTGGGGGGCTCAGGCCCCCCACCTCAATCAACGCCCAGCCACGCGACGGCCGATCTCGATCGTTTTGAAGCCCGGTTCGCCCCAGTTGATGACGAAGACGCTGAACCCCTGTTGCATGCGCATCTCGATGTCCTCGGCGCGTGCTGGATACCCGCAGGCGACCTTGAACTCTTTGCATGCGGCAAGCACCTGTTGGATCGCGGCTTCCCAGGCAACGGTGTCGACCAATTTCTCGCCCTTGTCATTCGTACTCGTGAAGACGCCGCGCAAGGTGCCAGCGCCGGGGAACAGCACGCCGATGCCCTTGACCGCGGCGATCTCACGAACGTGGGCAAGGCCTTCCTTGCTTTCGACGATCGTCCAGTTCATCAACTCGCCCTTGGGATTGAGCGGCCACAGATCGGCTTTTTCGCGGTACTCCTTGTCGGTCATGCCCCAGAACGCGGGTGCAGCGCCGACGGAGTCCTTACGAGTGCCGCCCTTCGCCTTGAAGCGCATGGCGTCGAGGCCGGTTTTCACTTCGGCGGCGCTTTCAACGCCCACGAACACGACACCGCTCACTCCCAGGTCGAGCTGACGTCCGATACGCTCCACCGCCTTCACGGGATCCGGTGCGATCTCATTCATTTTGACCACGAGAGGATGGGTGAGGCGCAGCATCGGAGTCCTGGCGAGCACACCCGCTTCACTCATGGCCTTCGCGAACTCGGCGAACGGCGGGTAGGCCTTCTCGAAATCACCTTCCATGCTGCCGTCGAAGATGTAGTCGGTGGACTTGTAACCCACCGCGTCCTTCGCGAGTTCCAGCGGTGTCTTCGGAGGAACCGGCGAAGGCGTGGGCTGGCCCGGAGGAGTGAAGCGCCGATTGCTGGGCGCGTACAAGCCAAAGACCGGCTTCTTCTGTTCCAGAAGGTCAATCACCGGATTGTGATGCTTGTGGGCCTCCGTCTGGGCGACGACCAGCGCCGCGCCTCCGAGAATGGCCAGGCAGGCCGCCGTGGGAATCAATCGTGAGTGCATGTTTTCTCCGCGCTGGATGGGCCGCCCGTCAGTGTCTTAACGGAGCATAGCGGCCGCCCGTTCCCGTTTGGAATCGGTGTGAACCAATGGCGCGGTGCAATCAGC
>JBDSLN010000322.1:0-6480 GCA_039916365.1 Vicinamibacteria bacterium | reverse complement strand
GTCTGCCCCAAAACGCTCGGGTCCTCGAAGCGGGCGCTGGGCCGGGCTTGTTCGCGCCCCATGCCAGGCGGTCACGCTCCGACCTGCGCTGGATCGCCCTGGATCTCATCGAAGCGCCGTGGAATGACATTGTGGCTGATGCGCAGGTTCTCCCCTTCCGCGATAGAGCCTTCGACGCCGTGATTGGCCTTGACTTCGTGCACCACCTCTCGACGCCGCTCGAGTTTTTCCGCGATGTCGCGCGTGTGCTCAAGCCGGGCGGGGAACTGAGGGTGGTCGAGCCGTGGGTGTCCGTGTTCTCCTTTCCTATCTATCGCTGGCTTCACCAGGAGGGCGCGCAGCTCGGGCTCGATCCAGCGCGTCCCTTTCAGGAGGGCGATTCCAAAGAGCCTTTCGAGGGCGACGCCGGCGTGACCCGCGCGATCGCTTCCAAGGTGAGCGATCAGACGTGGCAAAGTCTCGGGTATGCGGGCAAACCAGTCCTGACCTCGATCAACGGGTTTGCCTATTTGATGAGCCTGGGGTTTAAGGCGACGTCTCTCCTCCCACGTGGACTCGTGGGCCCGATGATCGCGCTCGACCGTTGGCTGCCCGCGAGACTCACCGCCATGCGGATTGAGATGCGCGCCCGTAAGCCTGCTGAGTAGTCCCCCGGGTTGTGCGCGCCCGCGCATAAGATCAAAGCGCCATGAAGCGTCTCCTCGCCGCCTCGATTCTCATAGCTTTGACTCCGCTCGCGTCGTTCGCCGACGATGCCACCCGTCTCTCGCTGGACCCTTCGGGGAAGCGGCTGGCGCGATCGCAAGGCGTCCTCACGACCATCCTCGATCCACGGGGTCGGTCAAACGCCGTGGCGGTCGATGGCTCAGATGCGGTCTGGGTTGACGCGGGCAAGTCGCTCCTGGTCTCCCGTCAGCAAGAAGGACGGCGTCGTCTCTTCGAGATCGAAGTGGGCGATGACCGTCGCGCCGCCCGTTTGATCACGGATGGTTCCGTCCCGGGAGATGAGACCGGAGCGACGATCCGCAAGGGACGCGTATTTTTCTCGATGGGCTCCGACGACGATACGGATCTCTACACCGTGGCGCTCGCCGGCGGCGCGCCCAAGCAGCTCACGAAAAACCCCGCCCGCGATCTTTCTCCTTCGGTATCGGCTGATGGAATGAAGATCGCCTTTGTGTCCGATCGATCAGGGAGCGACCAGATCTGGATCATGTCCGTCGACCCGGCCTTCGGGGAGGCGCGTCGCGTGACCTTCGCCGACGGCGACGACACCGATCCCGCGTGGTCGCCCGACGACCGCCGCATCGCCTACACCACCGTGGTGTCGAACGAGCGGTGGATCGCGGTCACGGATGCGGGCGGCGGGGAACGGCAGTTGGTGCGGCGCGGCGCCATGTCGCCCGCATGGTCGAACGATGGCGCGACCCTCTACGCCCTGACGGCACCCCCGCTTCCCCAGGATTACAACGGCAACCCCCGACGGTTGCTCGACAAGGATCGCGCTCCCGTGTTCGCGCGGGGCGCGTTCGAGCTCATCGCTATGCGTGCGCCAGACCCCCTGGAAGATGGACGCGCAACAATGGCTGCGCCCACGGCTTCCTTCGATGCGACGAAGAAGTTCGACGCGGTATCTGCCGTGCTGCTCAAACTGTACGGAAGCGCATCTACCCAGATCTCCGCGGCGTGGTCGGAACTCGTGGCGCGATTCAGGCCGCAGATGGCAACCGTTCGGACAGACGCAGCGTTTGAGGACACCGTCGATCGCATGCTGGAAGGGCGACCTCCCATCAAGGTCGAAGCGAAGTCCTCGCGGGCTGTGGTCGTTTCCGCAAACCCCCTAGCCACCGCCGCGGGGCTTGAAGCTCTTCGGCGCGGAGGCAACGTCGTCGACGCGATCGTTGCCGTGTCCTTCGCGCTTGGCGCCGTCGAAGAAGACGCGTCTGGCATTGGCGGCGAGGGCATGATGCTCATCCACCGTGCCTCCGATGGCAAGACGGTCGCTATCGATTTCAAAGACCAGGTGCCGATGGAAGGCACGCTCACCAATCCCAAGATTCTCGATGGGGATCGCCTCGTGGGATCAGGCCCGGCCGCCGTGAATATTCCCGGAGTCGTAGCCGGGATGGATCTGGCCTATCGGAAATACGGAAGCGGCAAGGTTCCCTGGAAGGATCTGATCGAGCCCGCGATCCGCGCCGCGCGGGAAGGCTTCGTGCTCGACGAAGCGCTGCCTTCGTCGGTGCGCGAAGGCCAGCGCGCGCTGCGAAAGTACGAAGGTGCCGCGAAGATTTTCCTCCCCGGCGGCAAGCCGGTGAAGCCGGGCGACACTTTTAAGAATCCCGACTACGCCGCGACCCTGGATCGCATCGCAAGCGCAGGTGCGTCTGATTTTTACAAGGGCGACATCGCACGCCGCATCGCCGAGGACATGCGCAAGAACGGCGGCATCATCACGGAGGCTGACCTTGCCCAGTACCGCGCCATCGAGCGTGAGCCGTTGCGCGGGCGTTACGAGGACTACGATGTCGTGACCGCGCCCCCTCCTGTGACCGCCGGCGTGTCCCTGTTGCAGATGCTGCAGATCCTCGACAACTCGCCCCGAGAGGGTCGCGGTCAGTACACACACAACGCGACGGCGTTCCACTTCATGGTGGAGGCGTGGAAGCGCGCGGGTCGCGGCAATCTGGCGGCTGACCCTGCTTTCTTTGACCTCTCGCTCGACGAGCCCTTGTCGCTTGCGTGGGCGAAGAAGCAGTTTGCGAACATCGTCGCCAACCGCGCGACCCCTGATCCGGAGTACCCGGAAGAGCCCGAGGACGAGCGCGACTACAAGAAAGATCGCATCGGCACCGGCACCACCGCGGCCGTTGTGATGGATTCAGAGGGCAACATGGTGGCGCTCACGCAGACGCTTTCGACCTGGGGTGGTGCCTTTTATGTCAGCGATGGCCTCGGGTTCCTCTAGAACAATCATCTGCGTTCGTTCCGCCGTCAGCCGAAGCGCTTCAACTCTCTGACCCCGCTGGCGCGCGCGGCCACCGGGATCGCTCCGACGCTGGTCTTCAAGCGCTCTGGAGACAAGTCCGAGCCCATCATCGCGGTGGGCGCCGCCGGCAATGCGTGGATCTCCGCCGCCGTCTATCAAATCCTGACCGGTGTTCTGGACCTGGGTCTGAGTCCGCAGCAGGCGGTGGAGCAGCCGCGGTTCCTCGTCGCGCGCAAGCAGTTCCCGCCGCGTCAGACGCCGGTTCCCAGCCGCATCCTTTACGAAGACGTCATTCCGCGTCGCGTGGTCGAAGACATGCGCGCGCTCGGACATAGGCTTCAGCCGATCGGACTCAAGGGCGAACTGGTGATGGGTTATGCGTCGGTTGCGGTCCGCGATCCGAAGACCGGTGAAGTGAAAGGCGGAGCGGATCCACGCCGGTCTCATTTCGCGGGTGGCGTGGAGCGCGAGTGATCAGAGCACGCCGGCACGCGCTCTCATTCGCATGCTGGTCGGCCTCCCTCTACAGCCTGGTGCTCGTGTGCTTTCTTTGGCCATGGCCGAAGAACCCCGCGCGACTCGGCATCGAAAACGACGACCTCCTTTTGCACACCTGGACGCTCGCCTGGGTGGCCCACCAGGCCGCCCTTGATCCGCGCGGCGTTTTCGAATCAAACCAGTTCTGGCCGCAGGCTGGATCGCTCTCTTACACGGAGACGCTGTTTCCCCAGTCGATCATGGCGGCTCCCATTCTCTGGCTTGGCGGCGATCCGCTGCTGGCGCACAACCTGGTTCTTTTTGCATCCATCGTCCTGGCTGGCGTCACCGCAGGTCTTCTCGCCCTTCGTCTGACCTCGTCCCCAAAGGCCGCCTTCATCGCCGGGTTTGGATATGCGTTCGCCCCCTTCCGCTTCAACCACCTTGTCCAGCTCGGAATTGCGTCCTACGAGTGGTTCCCGCTGATTCTGCTCGCGTTGTGGGAGATATCGGCAAGACCGGGCCGCCATCGGGCCGCGCTCTGGCTGCTCGCTTGCGCCTCCGCGGTTCAGGCCCTCTCGAGCGGCTACTACGCCGTCCTCTTGGGATTTGTCATGGGAGGCGCGTTTGTCTATCTGCTGCCGCGCCTGATCCGCAAGAAAGCGTTGGCTGGAGTTTTAATCAGTGTGGGCGCGGCGGGCGCCGTCGCTCTTCTGGCGGGCCTTCCTTCCCTGCGTCTTCGCGAACGGCAGGCGGTGTCCCGCGGCGTCGAAGGTCCGATGCATTGGAGCGCTGTTCCGAGAAGCTTCCTCGATCCGGGACCGAATGTATCCGCGCTGGGTCTGAGGAATCTCGTTGAGCGCACCCCGGAGCCGCTGTTTCCGGGAATCGTGATTTCCCTGAGCGCCTTGATCGGTCTGGCTCGTACACGGAATCCCGTGGCGCGAAGCCTTTGTCTGGTCGTCGGCGGCCTCTGTGCCGTGATGTCGCTTGGACCGGTCTTCCGTGATCTGCCTTTCGAGCCGACCGCGCCCTTCGACATCGTGCGTCGTATTCCGCCGGCCGACATGATCCGAGCCCCCTCGCGCTTCGGGATTGGCGCCATCCTCGCGATCGACGTTCTCGCCGCGTTGGGATTGGCCGGTCTGCTCAGAAGTGTTCGTGCCTCGCGAAGAGGCTGGACCTTCGCCAGTCTGACGGCCTGCATGTTGATCGAGATGCGGCCGTCGGTGGGAAGGCTCATCGTTCCGATTCAACCTCCTCCGGCATATACGTTGACCCTTCGCTCGCTCGAACGCGGCCCCGTTCTGGAACTTCCCTGGGCGAGTGAAGAACAGGTCGGCTATCAACTCTATTGGTCGACCGCGCACTGGCAGCCGATGATCGCCGGATACGGGGGTTTTGCGCCCGAGGGAAATTTTCCGCTGGCCGCGATTGCTCACAATTTCCCCACGGGCTTCGCGTCACGCGCCCTCCGCTGCGCCGGTGTCCGCTACGTGGTGGTGCACGGAGGACAGGTCCCGGAAGCCCAGGCGCGTCGGGCCGCCGAGTTCGAACTCGAAGGCCTCAAGCGCATCGGTCGGTTCGAACCAGACTTTCTCTTCGAACTCAGTCCTTGGAAGGAAGGCGTGCCTTGTCCGCCCGAACTTCCCAAGGCGTTCGCGCGGCCGTGATCCGCCGCTGCTATGCGATCGCCACCACGGCAGGCTCCTTCATCTCCATCCCCAGACGCTTCATCCGGCTCTGAAGGGTGGAGGGTTTGAGTCCCAGGATCTTCGCCGCGCCGCGCTCTCCATAGACGCGCCCGCCGGTCGCCGCGAGGACGCTGCGAATATGGCGGCGTTGGATTTCGTCGATCGTCAACATTTCGACATCGAGGCTCACGACGGTGGCGAGCGGGGCGGGGAAGGAAAGGCCGACGAAGGCCGGACCCTGACCCAAAGGCAGATCCAGCACCGACGGGGTTAAATCCTGACCCGCGGTCAGAATCGTCCCGCGCTCCAGGATGTTAGCGAGCTCGCGGATGTTGCCCGGCCAGTTGTAGCGCCGCAGATGAGCCAGGCCTTCACTCGTCACCCGCATCCCGCGTCTGCCGGTGCGACGCTGCTGCTCGAACAGGATCGCTCCCACCAGTTCCGGTAGATCCTCGAAGCGTTCACGCAACGGAGGGAGCACCAGCGGAAAAACAGACAGACGGTAAAAGAGATCTTCGCGAAACTGTTTCTCGGCGATCGCCTTTCCGAGATCCACGTGGGTCGCAGCCAGGATGCGCACGTCCACCTTCACCGTCCGATCCGAACCGACCGACTCGAACTGGCCTTCCTGAAGCACGCGAAGCAGCTTCGCCTGGAGTTCGATCGGAAGCTCGCCCACTTCGTCGAGCAGAAGCGTCCCGCCATTTGCCATCTGGAAGCGTCCGGGACGATCCTTCACCGCGCCCGTGAAAGCGCCCTTCACGTGACCGAAGAGTTCGCTCTCGAGGAGCCCCGCGGGAATGGCGGCGCAGTTGATCGCTACGAACGGCCGCCCGGCGCGACGACTCCATGAGTGGATGGCGTGAGCGAGCCGCTCTTTGCCCGTCCCGGTTTCCCCGAGGATCAGAACGGGCGTTTCCGTTTCCGCGACCTGGTGCGCGCGCCGCACGAGTTCGCGCATCGACCGTGTCTTGGTTCGCTCGATGGCGGTCGTGGAATCGCCTTCGAGATCTCGCTCCATCAGGCGCGCTCGCTCGCTCTCGGTGTCGTGCAGGCGCGACAACGACTCGCGTTGCAGCGCGTTGAGGATCGCGAGCCCGAGGATCTGGCCGTAGACATCAACGAGGTTGACGGTCTCTCGCGGATAGGCCACGCAGATGTTGCGGTCGAGGGTCATGACGCCGAAGCAGCTCTCCCCCGCGCACAACGGAACCACCATGCAGGAATGACCGTGGGGAAAATCGAGAATGCCGTCGAAGGGATCTCCCTCGCCGTGCGCATGATCGGTTTCGAGGAAGGCGCGCGCGCGCCTTGCGTTCA
>JBDSLN010000321.1:0-13076 GCA_039916365.1 Vicinamibacteria bacterium | reverse complement strand
GAAGACTACGAACGAAAAATCGTTTTGATGGCTCTGGAGCTTTCGCATTGGAACCAGCGCCGGGCCGCGTCGTCACTGGGCCTTCTTCCCTCGACACTTTCCGAGAAGATGAAGCGCTTCGGGCTCCGGCGGGTGAAAGAGGAATCACCTGACCCCGTCACCTCAACGAACTGAGGCGACCTGGCCGCCGGGGCACGCTTGTGCCCCGCGGTGCGAGGTCGGTTGTATGGCACGCATGAAGAGTCCGGGCTAGCAGCCCGTGGTGAAACTCTGCCGGCATTCGACGAACGCTGCATCCCGTCCGGACTTCTTCGCTCAGAAGTCCGAATATTCTCGATATTCGGGCTCTTCGACTCATCGCCGGTCGGGCGCATCGCTCGTCTCGGTGCCGCGGCCGAGTTTCACCACGGACTGCTAGAACGTCAGTCCGAACTGCACGCTTTTTCCGGGCCCTTTACCGATTTGCAGAAGCGCTCCGCTTGCCAGACCCTTGGTGAAACCCATCATCATGGGAGATGAAGCGGCTACCCGCGCAGGTTGACTCTCAAGCGGGGACTTGCGATGAAGATGGCGTGGCACCCATCGGCCCACGAGGTAGCCGACGCCCGCGCCCGCGATCACGTCCGTCAGGTTGTGCCGCTCGCCTGCCATTCGCAGGTATCCCGTCACACCCGCCGCAGCTCCGCCGAGCCACAGCCATTCGCTCCTCTCGTGTCCGCGCAGACGAGACACTTCGTACGCCGAGGAAACAAGCGCGAAGGCCACCGCCGTGTGGCCGGAAAAGAAGGAAAGATTCCCATCGGTAATGTGTTTCGGGTGACACGTGCTCGGCGCGGGCCGTTCTCTTCGCACGGTGTACTTGGCGGCCTGCATAATCATGACGGTTACGCCTACAGAGTCCACGATGGCACCAGCGTTCACGAGCCAGTCTTCGCCACGGGTTTCGTGGGTCAGGGGGATGAAAGCCACGGCGCCCGCGACCGCGAGAGACTTGTAACTCATGGCTGCGGCGCGACACGGATCCGTCCAGGTGGCCTTGCGCGCCCAGCGGTCCACCACGTTTGGATTTGCGCGGTCGCACCAGCGGCACGCGGGAGTCGCTTTTCCCGGCAGCACCACCGAAGCCACGGCTCCGCCGATGATCGGGAGTGCTGTGCTTGCTTGGTACTTCAGCTCCTGCGGGTCGTCGGTGGCCGCATGAGCTGTTCCCGCCCATAGAACCAGGACGCACGCTGACGCGGCGCTGATCCGCAGACGTGGCCGACTAGAAACCAAATCCGGCTCGGAAATAAAAGCGCGTACTGCCTTCGCTCTTTGCGACGGCGACGCTAACGGTGTTTTCAGGTTTGAGAACCGCGACCCACACTCCACCGCCGACGCCCGTGTGCCAGGTATCGGACGTCTCGCCCTTGTTGAAGACGCGTCCCGAGTCCACGAGTCCGAATATGCCAACGTCACTCGGAACAAGCAGGGTCATCCGTCCCAGACGAAAGCGTAGCTCGGCGGTCCCGTAAACCGACCCGTCGCCCGCATAGCGCTGAGGTCTCAAACCGCGAACCGTATCCGCCCCGCCGATGAACGCAGCTTCTTGAAACGGATACGTCCCGAAAACTTTTTTGCCGCTTCCGCGCAGGGCGATCGTTGGTCGCAGCGGTAGCTTCGCCCGCAAGAAAACACTGGCTTCTCCGTGAGCTTCCCCGAAAGGGTGTTCCACCGTCCAGGCCTTGGGAAAAAACGTTCCGCCCATCTTGAGACGGCCTCCCGCGGAGCCCTGCAACACTCGATCGCGCGGACCGACTTCAATATCTAGCTTCGGGCCGATTTTTCCGAAGTTGCCGTATCCATACGGACGGGCACTGGAAGCGAAGCTGGGCCGCTCCGCATCGCTTGTGTACTGGGCAGTTCCGCCAATGAACACATTCAGGTCGCCCTTGTTGAATTGGTACTGCGGAGAGAACGCGTACAACTTCTGGCGGACGCGATAGAACTCATCCGGCTGGTTGGACAGAGTGTTGTTGCCGAAACCATAGAACCTGATGAGCTCCACCTCCGAAGCCTGGGCATAGACCCGGGCCCGCGAAGTGCCGTTCCCGCGAACGAACTCGCCCTTGTACTCGCCGCTCCAATCTTGCAGCCCCGTGGAATAGCCGACGCCGATGGTGTGTCGTCGGGCAAAAGGGTGATGGCGAAACGCGTAACTAGTGAAGACGAAGTTCCCGCCTAGGAAAATCCCAACATCGTCACCCGCCTTGAGCCAGGGAACGAACAACCGTTCCCGGCCCCAATCGCGCTCCGGGTTGCCCGCCGAGTCGAGAGGATGCGTGTAGGGGCGCCGATCTATGGAAGTATCGGGGCCTTCGAGAACCTTGGTGTTTGCGGCCTCATCGTAGATATGCGTGCCGCCGCTCTTCGAGTCGTCCACCGTGTCGTCGCCCGTGCCGCCGACCACCCGAAGCGTGATGTGTTCCGTGCCTTTCTCGCGCACCACGTGGTCGTTTCCACCTTTGAGGTAAAGCCTGATCGTGTTCGTCTCGACCGGATCGAAACGCCGGAGGAAAGTTTCAGTTCCATCCTTTTCCGAAATGCGCACTTGAACCAGCCCCTTGTCCACGGTGCTGACCACCACGTTCTCCTCCTGGTGGGACCCATAAATCTCGACATTTTCGGCCAGCTGTTCGTAAAACTTCCGCGCGGCCTCTGGCAGCTTTCTGGCACGGCTCTTGAGCCGTGTCGCCGTCTTCTCAGACGTGAACGGCTGATATTCCTTAGGAAGCCGGGTCACAACCTCGTCGATCAGGTTGTCGCTGATGGCGGCCTGGACTTCTTTCACCACCTCTTCCCATTGCGGCCACTCAAGACTTGCCAGATGCCGGCGATCGACGAAGCGCCCCTGCCATGTCAGCCCAAAAATTCCAGGATAATTTCGCCCGAAATCGACGAGACGCGGCTGGGTGGGACGGATCAGGGTAATCGCCAGACCGGAGAAACGAACGAACGCCTGGTCACGGTCTTCGGGAATGGGCGTCCAGACATTGGAGCCCTTCCTGCGAGCCCACTGCCATTGATCCTTATGACGGTCGAAATCGTTGATGAAGATATCGAAGAGCCGCGCCTTCAGGAGCGCTTTAGCATCGACGCTCTCTTCGGGATGCTCATCAAGCCGCGCCCAGACTTCCACCGTGTCGAGCAGCTTGTCGTAGTCCTCAAAACCCGGAGTGACTTCAGCCTTGATTTTTTCTTCGATGAATCCGAGAGTGCCGCCGAAATCCTTGCGGAATTCCCCGAGACGTTCGTCGTCCGGTAACAGCACGAGCCGATGCTTCGATCCGGGTATGCCGAGGGCTTCCTGCAGAGGATCGACCATCAGCGGACCCAGGGGATGAGCAGCGCTGATCTGGTCTTGGACTAACCCGTCGACGAACGTCCCGCGAAGGTCCTTCTCCACCAGGGCCGAAGTGTCCTTGTCGATGGAGCGAAACTTCCACTGACGCCCGTCGGCCGATTCAAGGGTGAGTGACTTCGTTTGCTTCCCGCCGCCCTTCTTTTTCGGCGTGAGGCCACCGGGCGAAGGCGCCAGATCGAGAACTTCCACCTCAATCGATGTCCCCCAAAGGCGTCGATAGCCTTCCCCTAGGACCCAGCGGTGGAGGAGACCCGCGCGATAGCGGCGTCCCGCGGCCACCTTTCGTGTGGCCGTTTTCCCCGAATCGCTTCCGCTCCCCGCCAACGCCTGTGCGTCGCAGACAGGGGGGCCCAAGAGAGTAAAAAGAAGAAAAGCGCAGCGAAAACTCATAAAATCTCTACGTCTCACACAAAAAGCTTGGTTCACACCGGTTTTTCAAGCAAGAACGTGGCCACGACAGCGGACTCCCCTGAGGCACGACTCTTGCTGATTGGTCCTATACGTCGGCCTCAAAAACTAGGGAGATCATCAATGCGCATCTACGTAGCCGCTTTTGCGGTTCTTATCGCTGTTCCTTCGCTCGCCGCGCCACAAGATCCTCAACCGTCGCCATCGCCGACGCCGAGCCCGGTCGAAATTGCACCGCCCAATGCACAGCCAACCCCTGCGATGAACAGCGTCGATGGAGAGGATGGCAGTCACGATGGCCGGGTTCGTCGAGCCCTGCGTCACTTCCTGAGCGATGACGACACAGGAAGCGGCCGTGGAATTCACTGGGGACCCTTTTATCCGCGAGTTGCCATCTTGAGTGCCGGATCGGGACTGGGTCCCGCTCTTCATCTGTGGGGTTCGGATATCCACGGCACGCCGCTCGATTTTCACGCTTCGGCCGCGTATTCCTTCTTCAAGTACTCCTACCTCGACGCGCAGTTCGGCCTGCTGCCTCAAGACGGCGAAAAACTGCCTCGCTTCGAGACGAGCACCACGGAAATCTTCCCTCTCGCGGACCTCGAGCGAAGCGCGAACCGCAATGGCTTCAGTCTCTACGCCTCGATCCGTGCGCGGGACTATCCGCGAGAAGACTTCTATGGCATCGGCGCGCGCTCGACGGAAGACCAGCATACGGACTACCGCCTCAAAGACAAGCAGTCGGAAGGTGTCTTGCGCTACGGTTCCGGACCGGTTTCCTTCATGGGCCGGGTCGGCATCCTGAATACGTCGATTCTGCCGGGCAAGGACTCGAAAGTCGCGAATACCGAAGCCGTCTTCAGCGAAGCTTCAGCGCCCGGCCTGACAAGCGCGCCCGATTTCAACTTCTTTACTGGCGGCGTCTGGCTGGAATTCAGAGATGCACCCGGAAATCCGCACAAGGGTGCCGCGTTTGGCGCGGCGTATTCGCGATTCAACGATCGACACGCTGACCGTTTCGAGTTCTCCCAGATATCGTTCCAAGGTCGCGAGTTTCTGCCTCTTGGATCGCATCGCCATGTTCTAGCGTTCCACGAATCGCTGCTCATGGACAGACCGGCACCCGGCCACGAGATCCCGTTCTACCTTCGTAGCACTCTGGGCGGTAGCTTCTCCTTCCCGGGCTATCCGTCGTTCCGTTTTCGTGACGACCGACAGCTCTACATGATTGGCGAATATCGATTTGAGGCCACTCCGAAAATCGAGCTTGCCTTGATCTATGAAAAAGGCAAGGTCTTTTCACGATCCGAAGGAGTGAATTTCAAGAATCTGCGTAACGCCTGGGGTGGTGGCATAAGGTTCAAATCGCCCCGAAAGGTTCATGCGCGTCTTGACATTGTTCACGGCGACGAAGGGATCCACATTCAGGCGAAGCTCACCAAGTCCTTCTGACACCATGGACCGGTCGGACGAACGCGCGCCTCGCTCCTAGCAGCCGAGCCGCAACGCCATCACGGTGAGGTCGTCCGAGGGCGGCGAGCCCGCTTCGAACGCGAGAACGTCCGCGACCAGGCGTTCGATCAGGGTGACGCACGAATCCATACGGCGGTGTTCTAGCAACGCCTGCAAACGTTCGTCACCCCAAAGGGCTCCTGAGGGATCCTGCGCTTCCGTGACGCCATCAGTGAAAAGTACCAGGCCTTCCGACGGGCCGAGGGTCATTTCATTCAACGCGTAAGTCACATCGTCGATCACGCCCAACGCCGCGGACGCCGTCGTCTCAAGGGCGGTGACACCGGCCGGCCGCAGGATGTAGGGAGGCGGATGTCCAGCGTTGGCGCTCTCGACTCGTCCCGTCTTCAAATCTAGCGTCGCGGCAAAGACGGTTACGAACATCATGCTGTCGTTGTCGCGAGCCAGTTCTCGATTGATGCGCGAGAGCGCGTCAGCGGGGTCGCGCGCGATCCTCGCAGTGGCGCGGAACAGGGTCAGCGTCATGGCGGTGAAGAGCGCGGCGCCGACGCCCTTACCCGACGTGTCACCTACCGCGAACCAAAGCCGGTCGCCCACCTTCAGCACGTCGTAAAAGTCGCCGCCCACCGATTTCGCGGGAGTGAGAACAGCACTAATCTCGAGATCACCCCCGGTTGGGAACGTCCTCGGCAACATCGACATCTGAATGTCATGGGCCAGACGGAGGCTCTCTTTGGCGCGCTGGGCTTCAAGCGCCGCCTCGACGAGGCGGGCACGGTCGATCGCGACGCCCGCGACGGACGCGAAGGCCGTCAGCATCGCTTCCGTGTCCTCGCCGAACACAGAGCCGCCCGACCGATTGAGAAGTTGAATGACCCCGACCAGTTCACCCTTGTGCGACAGAAGGGGCGCACACAAAATGCTGCCGGTCCGAAACCCGGTCTCTCGGTCGAATTGTGGATTGAAACGCGGGTCCGCATAGGCGTCCTTGATATTCAGCAGTTCAAGGTGCCGCGCCACGTGACCCGAGATGCCCACACCGAGGGGCACCGTCACCGCGCCCTTGGCGATCTCGTTTGAAACGTGGCTCGTCAGAGCCTGGGTGTGGGCGTCATAGAGAAAAATGGTGCTGCGATCCGCCTCGAGAATGGTAGTTGCCTTCTCAAGGATCACCGCGAGCAGAGGATCAAGGTCCAGCTCAACGGCCAGGGCCCGGGACACGTCGAGAAGGGAATTCAGCCGTGCGACCGAATGCTCGAGACCGCCGTCTGCGCTTTCTTTCAAGACGCGAGACGCTGGAGGGCCTGCTCAACCGTCGGCTCGACCACGAACAGGGACGTGAAACCGGCAAGATCGAAGACCTGGCGAACGGAGGCCGGCAGAGCACACAACCCGAGTCGGCCACTCGCGGACTTCATTTTTTTCGCGAGCATGAGGAAGACGCGTAGGCCCGCGCTGCTCACGTATTCGACGCCCGAGAGATCGACGACCAGTCGCGGTTCGCCGCCTTTCGCGAGGACCAACCGCTCCAGTTCATCCGATGTGTTCGAGTCGATGCGACCGGTCACGAAAACCACCACACCTCCCTCGAGACGTTCTTCCCGCACGTCAAGACTCACGCGACAATCCTTTTGGTCATGCGGAGATGGTTCGTCCCTTCGCCCCTCTTGTAAACGACTTCGTCCATGAGCTTCTTCACGAGGTAGATGCCAAGCCCGCCCGGCTCACGGTCGTCGAGGCCCGCCCGGGTGTCTGGATCGCGTCGTTCGAGCGGATCAAAGGCTGGGCCAGCATAGTGGACGAGAAGTTCCAGGGTGCCTGCCGCAATGTCGAAGGAAACAGTGATCCGGTCGTGATCTTCGCCTCGATCCCTCGCCGCACGCGCGGCGTTCGACAGGATTTCGTCGAGGGCGACGTGGGCTGCCTGAGACACCGCGGTGGGGAGACTTTGCCTGGCGGAGAACGCGTCGAACGCGCGCGCGGCGCAGGCGACACCCGCGGGCGACGCCTCGATGGTGACCTCTTCGCGCATCGCGGGGAGCCTATCAGCCGCTCTCTGCGTGTAGCGAAAATCACGAACTTTTTCGCGTTCGTGACCGAGCGCACTGTGGCCGTTTGTAAGTATGGAAAGCCTATGTTCAACTCCGTGAACTTCAAGAGCCGGATCGTAAACAGACAGGAAATTAGGGAGATACAAACTATGGCTTCGTCAAAACAGGTGGTTGGTGGCGCGATCTCAGTGATCGCGATCTGCGGGATCGGATATGTCCTCATGACCGGATACCCATCTCAAGAACCGGCCGCCGCCGGCACCGTTGGAGCAGCGCAGCGCTATCAGGCGCCGCAGGTCAAGGCTTCTGACGTCACGACCACAGATCCGCTGGTCCAGGAGTTTCTGCAAAGCGACACGTTCGACCGGCTAACCAAGGACAAGGCGGTCCAGACAGCGTTCGCAAATCCGGCGGTGAGAGAAGCGCTCGCAAGGCCAGGGGTCTTTGAAGCGCTCGGTAAGGCCGGCGTTCTCGAGTTCTGGGCAAGACCTTCGGCCTTCGAAGCGCTCAGCAAGGCGCAAGCCTTTGACGCCTTCAGCAAGGCTGGAGCGGCGGAGGCTTTGAGCAGGCCCGGCGTGATGGAAGCGCTCGGCAAGCCCGGTGTCTTTTCGGCCCTCAGCCAGCCCGGAATTCTCGAAGCACTTGGAAAGCCGCACGCGTTTGAGGCCCTTGGCATTGGTTATGGCGACGACGGCTCAAGCGGGAGCGCGATCGCTTCGATGGCGAGGCCCGGCGTGCGCGAAGCCCTCAGCAGGCCCGGCGTTCACGAGGCGCTCGGCAAGCCTGGAGTCCTGCTTGCGCTGAGCAAGGCCGGCATCTTTGAAGCGTTCAGCAAGCAGCCTTCTGCTTTTGAGTCCCTGGCGAAAGCGGGCGCACTGGAAGCGCTCAGCCGGCCAGGAGTTCTCGAAGCGCTGGCTCGCCCCGGTGTTTTCGAAGCGTTGAGCCGGCCGGGTGTCTTCGACGCTCTTGCCCGTCCCGGTGTCTTCGACGCGCTGAGCCGCCCGGGCGTCTTCGAAGCGCTGGCCAGGCCCGGGGTCTTCGAGGCCCTGGGCAAGGCTCAAGCTCAGGCCGCCGCGATCGCGCAATAGGCTCCCGCCGGCCGCAAAGCGCGCTTAGGGAGTCGTCCGTGCTCAAACCGCCCGCCCCGCCAAAACGGGACGGGCTGTTCTTTTTTGTGGAGTGTTGGATGTTCAAACGGTTTGGTGCGGCGGCGTTCCTGTTGGCCGCTGGGTCTTCGGCCTTCGCCCAACTGAAAACGATCGAGACCGATCGCCTTCGCGTCGTCTATCCCGGTCAGGCCGAGGCCTTTCTGATCCCCTATCTCGGCCGCGCGTTTGGAAACTCGATGGCGTTCCAGCGCCGCATCTTCGATTTCGATCCCAAGGAGAAGGTGAATCTGCTGCTCGTGGATTTCTCCGACAGCGGGAACGCGAGTGCGGGAAGCGTCCCTTATGACGGAATGACGTTCTATCTGGCTCCCGCGAGCTACGCCTACGAAACGTTCTCATCCAACGAGCGCATGAATACTTACATGAACCACGAGCTGGTTCATGTAAGCACGATGGACCGCGGGATGGGCAGCGAGACATTTTTCCGCAAGCTGTTCGCCGGGAAAGTACTGCCCGTCTCCGAACACCCCGAGAGCATCCTTTACTTCCTGCTCACCACTCCCCGCGTGGCGGTTCCCCGCTGGTATCTCGAAGGCAGCGCGGTCTTCTTCGAGACCTTCATGGCCGGAGGCATCGGACGCGCCCAAGGCGGATATGACGAGATGGTTTTTCGGGCGATGGTGAAGGATCAGAGCCGGTTCTACGACCCACTGGGGCTCGTGTCCGAGGGCACGAAGATCGACTTCCAGCTCTCCGCGAACGCGTACTTGTACGGAACGCGGTTCATGTCGTGGCTCGCCTACACGTACACGCCGGAGAAAGTCGCTGATTGGGTTTCGCGAAAGCGCGGAAGCAAGGCGTACTACTCCTCGCAGTTCTCGCAGGTCTTCGGAAAGTCGATCGACGCAGCCTGGCGCGATTGGATCGTTTTCGAAAAGGAGTTCCAGACCAGGAATTTGGAAGCCATTCGTCGCTATCCCACGACACCTTACAAAGACCTGTCGAAACGGGCTCTCGGTTCGGTGTCGCGCGCGTGGTTCGACCCGGACACGAGGCGCATCTACGGTGCGTTCAACTATCCGGGTGTCGTCGGACACGTGGGCGCCATCTCCATGGACGACGGATCGGTTGAACGCCTCGTCGATGTCAAAGGGCCGGTGCTCTACACCGTGACTTCGCTCGCATACGAGCAGAAGTCGAAAACGATCTTCTACACCACCGACAACAACGCCTATCGCGACGTCGTCGCCTTCGACACCACCACGAAGAAGAAGCGAGTCCTGCTCAAAGACGCGCGCATCGGCGATCTGGCTTTTACTCCCGCGGACCGTTCTCTTTGGGGCATCCGTACCAAAGACGGGATCTGCACCATCGTCCAGATTCCGTATCCCTGGAAGGAATGGAAGCGGGTCAAGTCGTGGCCCTATGGACCGGTGGTCTATGACCTCGACGTCTCCCCAGACGGCAGGCAGGTGTCGGCGTCGGTGGGTGAAGTCACGGGGCAGCACACCCTTCAAGTGTTCGAGACCGAAGCACTGCTCAAAGGCGACAACACACCGGTTGCTAAGCACGACTTCGGCACCGCCATCCCCGAAAACTTCGTGTTCTCTCCCGATGGCCTGTCCCTCTACGGCAGTTCGTACTACACCGGCGCTTCGAACATCTTCAGGTTCGAGATCGCTACCCAAAAGGTCGAAGCCCTCACTAACACCGAGACCGGCTTCTTCAGACCCATTCCTCTGGGCGACGACTCGATGATCGTCTTCCGCTACACCGGAGAAGGATTCGTTCCTGCGCGCATTGACGCGAAGCCGCTCGAGGACATCAACCCGATCCAGTTTTTCGGCCAAGCACTGGTCGAGAAACATCCGCAGCTGAAGGACTGGAACGTCGGATCGTCGGCTTCACGATCTTTCGAACCAATCCATGGCGGGGAGAAGCCGTACAAATCGCTCCGCAGCATGCAGCTCGAGTCGGCCTATCCGGTGATCGAGGGCTATCGCGATTTCGCCGCCTTTGGTTACGCCTTCACTTTCTCGGATCCCGCCGGGCTCAATCGCGCCACCCTCGCCACGTCCTACACGCCGCAGGGCGAGCTGCCGTCCAATCAACGACTTCACGCGAACTTCAAATTTCAGCGTTACGACTGGACGGCCAGAGCCAAGTGGAACGGCGCCGATTTCTACGACCTATTCGGTCCCACGAAGTCCAGTCGCAAAGGCTACGCGCTGGGGCTTGGACACAAGACATCGCTCCTTTGGGATGACCCGCGCGAGATGTCGCTCGACGTGAACGCCGACGTGTTCGGCAAGCTGGATACGCTGCCGGACTTTCAGAACGTCGCGTCCACCTCGACATCCATCATGTCCCTGAGCGCGAAGGTCGCTTACACGAATCTGCGCGGGTCGGTCGGCAAGGTCGATCCCGAAAAGGGCGTTCGCTGGGACGTTGTGACGAGCCTCGAGCGCGCGTCCGGCAAGACGTTCCCGAAACTTCAGGGCTCGTTCGACATCGGCCAGCCCCTGCCGGTCGGGCACGCTTCAGTCTTCCTCAGATCCGCGGCCGGGTACGCGTGGGGCGACAAGTCGAATCCGCTTTCGAGTTTTTTCTTCGGCGGATTCGGAAACAACCGGGTTGATCGCGGGGATGAGAAGCGCTATCGAAAGTGGTACGCCTTTCCGGGCGCCGAACTCAACGCGATTGGCGGTCGCAGTTTTGCGCGCAGCACCCTCGAGCTGAACCTTCCCCCGGTTCGGTTCTCGCGGCTCGGAAGGCCTGGATTTTTCGCCAGCTGGATAAGGCCGGCGGCCTTCGCCGGCGTTTTGGTCACCAATCCCGATCGAGGGTCGTTCCGGCGGACGACCTGGGATCTCGGCACGCAGCTCGATCTGTCGATCACGATGCTCTCGACCCTCGATCTCATCGTTTCGGCGGGCCAGGCCGTGGCCTTTGATCCCGGCGGTCGCAAGCACTACGAAACAATGATCTCTCTGAAGGTCCTGAGATAATCGGTCAGGGAGCCATGCGCATCGCGATCGCGCTCCTGCCCGTGGTGGCGTTCCTCGGGCTTCTTACCTTCATGGACAGTTTCAAACTCGTCCGTCGCGGAGGCGTGCTCCAGGCGATCCTGATGGGCGGCCTCTCGGCCTTCGTGGCGGCGACGATCAATGTCACCCTTCTCGACCAAACCGGCGTCGATGTCACGACCTATTCGCGTTACATAGCGCCAGTCGTTGAAGAACTCGCGAAGGGTGTTTGGCTGGTCTTCCTTATTCGCCGCCAGCGCGTGGCCTTCCTGGTGGATTCAGCCATCCTCGGCTTTGCGATAGGGGCCGGCTTCGCGCTGTACGAAAACGTGACCTACCTGACCCATGTCACGTCCGCCGGTCTCTCGCTGTGGTTCGCGCGCGGCTGCGGCACCGCGATCCTTCACGGCGCCACCACGGCGAGCTTCGCGGTGATCGCCAAGAACGGCTACGAAAGGCGCACCGGACTCGTTCCCGCAGCGCAGGGTCTTTTGGCCGCAGCTTTGACCCACTCGCTCTTTAATCACTTCGTGCTTCCGCCGGTTCTCTCGGCCCTGGTGCTCCTCGCCACTCTGCCCCTGCTGCTCACCTTGGTTTTCAATCGCAGCGAGAAGGCGACGCGCGCATGGCTCGGCTCGGAGTTCGACGGCGAGGTGGAAATGCTTCAGAGCATCATGAGCGGTGGTCTCGCGGGAACCCGGACCGGGACCTATCTGGAAAGCCTCAAAGCGCGCTTTCCCGGTGAGATCGTGGCCGACATGCTTTGCCTGCTTCAGATCCACCTGGAGCTAGGGGTCCGCGCCAAGGGAATTCTGATGGCCCGCGAAGCCGGGCTGGACGTGAAGGCGGGGGAAGACGTGGCCGCCAATCTCAAGGAGCTCACGTATCTCGAAGGTCAGATCGGCCGCACGGGCCTGCTCGCCATGAAGCCCATCCTTGCGCTCGGGAACCGCGAGTTGTGGGAGATCCGGCTGTTGCAGGAAGGGTCGTAGGGACGGTAAGGCAAGCGACAAACCGATAAGCTCCTCAACACTATGAAAGACCGACGCGAGTTCCTGTCTTCGACTGGCGCGCTTGCTCTTGCAGCACTCGCGCCTGCCGCTCTGGCTCAGCAGAAGTCCGGCGCTACGCCCGCTGCTGGTTCCGTCGGTGCGATGCAGGTGATCAAGCCGCCGCGTTTAAAGGCGGGCGACACTCTAGGTTTGATCCATCCGGCATCCGCCACGTTTCAGAAGATGGATCTGGAAATCGCCACGGACTACCTCAAAGCACTCGGGTTCAAGGTGAAGGCCGGCGTGCATGCTCTCGATCGCTACGGGTATCTCGCGGGCAAGGACGTCGATCGTGCGGCCGACATCAATGCGCTGTTCGCCGATCCTGAAGTCCAGGGCATTTGCGCGGTGCGTGGCGGATGGGGCTCGGCCCGCACCCTTCCGTATCTCAACTTCGAGACGATCCGTAAAAACCCCAAGGCGCTCTTCGGTTACTCCGACATCACCGCGCTGCACATGGCGATTCCGGCGAAGACCGGTCTGGTGACGTTTCACGCGCCGACGGGTTTCTCGTCGTGGACCGAGTTCTCGGCGAACTACTTCAAGCGCGTTCT
>JBDSLN010000320.1:0-19190 GCA_039916365.1 Vicinamibacteria bacterium | reverse complement strand
CTCCGCTTCAGCTCAGCATCGGTTCTTTCCTCGACACCCTCCAGTCGACCGACTGGCCCGAGCGCCTGCGCCATCTCGAATGGCCGGTTTTGTCGGTGGATCTGCTTCAGTCAATGGCCTTGGGCATCGCGTTGGCGGCTTGCGCTGGCCTGCGGGCGTGGCTGCCCCTCTTCGCAGTGGGGCTTTCGGTTCGATTCGGCGTCTTGCCGATGGGGGATTCGTTTCAATTCCTTGGATCGAATACCGCACTGACCGTCTTCGTCGTGGCGACCGTCATCGAAATGATCGCCGACAAGATTCCCGTCGTCGATCATGCGCTTGATGCGCTATCAACGTTCCTCAAGCCGATCGCGGGAGTCGTTCTCGCCGCGTCCGTAATGTGGACGGTCGATGATCCGATCGTGGCCCTCGCCCTTGGCGTGATGGTCGGCGCGCCGGCGGCCGTCCTTCCGCACACCGCCAAGTCGACGTTGCGGGCGGTGGTTTCTCCGATCACCGCGGGGCTCGCCGCTCCCATCCTTTCCGTGCTCGAGGACATCATCGCCTTTGGCCTGGTAGCACTCGCCATCCTCGCGCCCTTCGTCGTCGCGGCCGGCGTCATCCTCTTTGGACTTATGACAGGAAAATTCATGCGCAAGCGATTGAGTCAGCAGAACACCCAGCCGACGGCAGCCGCGTGAATCGTCGCATCCTCGGCCTTGGTCTCGCCGCCCTCGCTGCGGTGACGTCTGCTGGAACGGTGACCCCGAAGACCCAGAACCCTCAAGACCGTCCGCCCATCATCATCGGCGCCGAAGTCCAGGTGGTTTCGGTTCCGGTTCTTGTCTTCGACAAGGCCGGCCGCTTCATTCCCGACCTCAAGAAGGAGGACATCACCCTTCTCGAGGACGGGGTGCCCCAGGAGATCACGTATCTCGCGAACAGCACGGGCGAGGACCGCATCCCGTTGTCCATCGCGTTGACCCTCGACACGTCGGGCAGCATGCAGCCGAGCATCGCGTTCCTGAAAGAGGCGGCCACCTACTTCACCGGCAAGCTGGAAGAGTCTGATCAAGCACTGGTGGTGTCATTCAACGAGAGCGTCAAGTCAAGCTCTGAGTTCACGGGAGACACCGAGCGCATGGATTCGTACATCAACGGCCTGCAGGTCTGGGGTGGTACGGCGCTTTACGATGGTGTCATGTACGGGCTCGATCGTCTGCGGGATCGACCCGGCCGCAAGGCTCTGATCCTCCTGTCCGACGGAGACGACAGTGGCGCAAGCCAGGTCAGCAAAGCGCAGGTGACCGCCCTTGCAAGGTCTCTCGAAGTGTCCATCTACGCCGTCGGCATCGAGGGGTACGACACACCACGCGGGTTCCTCAAGAACCTCGCCGAAGACACGGGCGGCGCCTACTACTTTCCCAAAAAAGTGAGCGAGTTGATCCGGGTGTTCGAGGCCATTTCAAAGGACCTGAAGAACAACTACCTCGTCGCGTACTCGCCCAAGCGGGGCGCCGATAATACTTATCGAAAGATCGAGGTGAAGGTCAACCGGCCGGAGAGCACGGTCCGCGTGCGGCCGGGTTACATGGCCGCGAAGAAGCGTCGCAGCCACGAGCAGGGCTAGGAGTCTGCGGAAGGAGGGCCAGACTCCTGTCCACAGGGCGGGCTCGGTGTTCCGGGTGTGAAGGGGCTAGGAGTTGCGCCAACATCTGCCGCGTGCCCACGCGAGGGGCGGCGGGGCACTAGAATCGGCGCTCCTGATGGTTGCCCCTGAACTCGTTCTCAAATCGGCCGACGGCGAACACCGCATCAAGGTGGATCTTCCGAGGATGACGCTTGGGCGGTCCAGAGACGCCGACATCTTCATTCCGGACCAGTGGCTCTCGCGCATGCATGCGGAAATCCGTTTCGATCGCGGTGCTCTGACGGTCGCGGATCTCGGCAGCAAGAACGGCACGCTGGTCAACGGTTCGCGTATTCAGGGACCGACCTCGCTCCGCACGGGCGATCAGATCAAGCTCGGCGATCACACCGTCACGGTGAACTGGAGCGGGATCGACGAGGAGCCGGAGGATGACATTCAGGCGATCGGCACCAAAGTCTTCTCGGTCAGGACGCTGCAGGAAGGCGTCCTCAAGGCACCGAGCAGCGCGCAAGACCTGGTGCGCAAGAACCGCGTATTGACTGTGCTTTCAGGCGCGGCAGCAGCACTTCTCGCACATCGTCCGTTGTCCGAGACTTTCGACAAGATTCTCGACATTCTCTTCGGAGCGGTTCCCGCCGAACGTGGCGCCATCGCTTTGTTCGAGGGTCCGGCGGGAGCTGAAGTTCCCGAAGTGAAGGCTTCAAAGACGCGCCGCGGTGAGCCGATTCTCAGAGTGAGTCGTACGATCTCCCGCCGGGTGCTCAAGGAGAAGGTGTCGATCCTTCTTCCCAACGTTCTGGAAGACGCGATGCTGAAGTCTGAAGCCAGCATCGTCACCACCGGCATCCGCTCCGCCATGTGCGCACCGCTGTGGCATTCCGATGAAGGAATCGATTCCGTCATCGGTGTCGTCTATCTCGACTCGCGGGAGAGGACGCACACGTTCTCGGAAGAAGACCTCGAACTGGTCACCGCACTCGCGAGCGTCGCCGCTGCGAAGATCGAGAACGCGCGCTTGCTTGAGGAAAGTCTTGAGAAGCGCCGCCTGGAGGAGGACATGCGTGTCGCCGCGGAGATCCAGCGCAGCATGCTGCCGAAAGCGTGCCCCACGATCCTCGGATACGACATCGCGGCCGGCACCGAGCCTTGCCGTGCGGTCGGCGGCGATTACTTTGACTTCCATCTCACCAAGGAGCGTCTGACCTTCGCACTCGGCGATGTCTCCGGCAAGGGCACGGGAGCCGCGCTCATCATGACCATCCTCCGCGCTGCGGTGCGCGACCATTGGCTGGGCGAAGACTTGATCGGCTCCGTCAGCGAGATGAACAACATCGTCACCCAGAACGTTCCCGCCAATAAGTACGTCACGTTCTTTATCGGAAGGCTGGACATCGCGACAGGCAGGCTCGACTACATCAACGCCGGCCACAACCCTCCGATTCTTTCCAAGGGCTCGGGCGTGGTTGACCGTCTCACGACCGGCGGGATGGTGCTCGGTCTGTTCGAGGACGCGCTCTATGAAAGCGGTTCGACGATGCTCGATCCGCAGGACCGGCTGGTCGTCTTCACCGACGGCTTCTCCGAGACCTGGAACAGCAAGGGCGACGAGCTCGGCGAAGAAGGTCTCGTGACTTTCGCTCTGGACGTGAAGGGCACCTCGGCCACGGCCATGAAAGAACATCTCCTCCGCAAGGCCGATGAGTTCGCCGAAGGCCTGAAGGCCACCGACGACCGCACGATCATCGTGGTTTGTCGGAACGCCGCGTAGCCTTACCGTCGCGCAGATCGGCGATCTCGCGTTCGAGGGTCGCAACATGAGCTCGGAGCCGGGTCACTTCCGTCGCGACGGAAGCGTGGTCTGTCGCCGAAGCGCTTGGAGCCGGCGAGCTTTTGAGCGTCGCTTCAGCGGCCAAGGGCGGCGAGGACTGCGCGAGAAGGAGACGGAGCGTCACTCCACCCATCGTGCGGATCCGCGCCAGGGGTGCTGCCGGGAAAGACCATGCGCGCGCATGTCCCAGAACAAGTGCTGCCGACGTCGCGCCCCGCGCTTCAAGGCGCAGGATCAGGATGGAGTTCAAACCATGCGGGGGAATCAGCCCCGCGTCGCGCATCTGAGCAACGGTGTCGAAGCGAAGCGTCGGCTCATCTGTCAGGACCTTTAACGCCGCCGTGCTCACCTCACCAAGACCGGGCGCCAGTTCGAAACGCACGAGCCCAAGGTCCGTGGTGGCAAGAATCTCGCCGCAATCGAGTCGCTCGACGCTCGCGATCCTCTCCCTCAGTTTCGCAAGCAGATCCTCGGGCCGGCCCGCCGCCTCCGCGAGGGCCTGCACATCCTGAATCATCTGCTGGAGCATGTAACCTAAGGATCTTCCTATCGAACGGCCTTTGCCAATGTTGCCCGCTTGCAACAGCGAGAGCAAGGTGGCCCTTCAGAAGACCAAGAAACCCATGATCAACGTCCTTCTCATCGGCGACATCGTCGGATCTCCCGGCCGCGCCATTCTCAAGCAGGCTCTGCCGAAGATCCTGCGCAAGCGCGCCATCGACTACTGCATCGCGAATGCCGAGAACCTTGCCGGCGGGAATGGCGTCACCCGCGAACTCGCGGAAGAGCTGCTCAGCCTGGGCGTGAACTGCCTGACCTCGGGCAATCACATCTGGGACAAACGCGAGATCATCCCCATCATCGACATGTTCCCCCAGCTCCTTCGTCCTGCGAACTATCCGGTGGGTCAGCCGGGCAAGGGCATTCACGTGGGCAAGAGCCGCACCGGTGTGAAGGTGGCGACCCTCAATCTGTCCGGTCGGGTCTTCATGAATGGTTCGATCGACGACCCGTTCACTATCGGCAAAAAGCTGGCCGAGGAACTCCGCAAGGAGACGCCGGTCATCCTGGTGGACGTGCACGCGGAGACGACGTCGGAGAAGACGGCTCTCGGATTCTTCCTCGATGGCCTGGCGTCGGTGGTTGTCGGCACGCACACCCATGTGCCGACGTGCGATCACCGCATCCTGCCGAAGGGCACCGCGTACTGCACCGACATCGGCATGACCGGCCCGTACGACTCCGTCATCGGCGTCGAGAAGGACATCATCATCAAACGCTTCGTGGACGGCCTGCCCGCGAAGTTCGAAACGGCTAAAGGAGACCCGCGTTTCGCCGCCGTGGTCGTGGCGATTGACGAGGACACCGGCCGCGCCACCGCGATCGACCGGATGTTCCTGTCTGAGACGGAAGTGTTGTCGCTCTAACGTCAGGCCAAATCTCCGGCATCCTGATCATGTCGAGCCGACGTCCACCTGTTCCACCAAGGCCGCCCTCGCCCGATGAGTCGCGCCCCTTGCGCGAGCGCCTTCAGACGACGCTGTTCGAATCGCCCCGGACTTCTGCCGCCGCGACGTTGCCGGCGCGCGATCCGATCTCCATCTCCGAACTCACCGACCGCATGAGCCGGCAGCTCGCGCTGGGGTTCTCCTCCGTCTGCGTCATGGGCGAAATCTCGCAGGTCAGAAGGGTGGCGAGTGGGCACACCTACTTCACGCTGAAAGATTCCGGTGCCACCCTCGATGCGATGGTGTGGGCCGATCGCCTCGAAGGCCTCGCCGTCGAGCCGAAGCAGGGCATGCGGGTCGTGGCGGTAGGCGCCATCCGGGTGTTCGCCCCCAGCGGCCGATACTCCCTTCACGTCGACGTTCTAGAGGCCGTGGGCGCGGGCGATCTTCAGCGCGCGCTCGAAGCATTGAAGGCACGGTTGTTGGCCGAGGGTCTGTTCGCCGACACCCGCAAACGCCCGCTCCCCACGATTCTTCGTACCGTTGGCGTCGTAACGTCGGCGACCGGTGCGGTGAGGCACGACATCGAGCGCACCTTGTCGCGAGGTGGCGCGCGCCTGCGCGTGGTGCTGTCCCCGTCGCGCGTTCAAGGGGAAGGTGCCGCGCTCGAGATTGCCACCGCCATCGGGCTTCTCGCGGAGCGCGCGGATATCGATGTCATCATCGTCGCCCGTGGCGGCGGCAGTGCGGAAGAGCTGTGGCCCTTCAATGATGAAGGGGTTGCGCGGGTGATTGCCGCCTCTCGTCCGCCCGTCATCTCCGCGGTCGGACACGAGGTCGACTTCACGATCGCGGATCTTGTCGCCGACGTCCGCGCTTCTACACCTTCTTTGGCGGCCGCTCTTCTCGTGGACATCCAGCGTCGGGCCTTGGAGCGAGTGGACGCCGCCAGTCGCGCACTTCATCGCGTTATGGACCAACGCCGAGATCAGTGGCGCCGTCGTCTCGATGCAGTATCGACCCATCGTGTGATGGAGCGCGAGCGCACGAAACTGGAGCGCCTCCGAAGTCGTCTCGGCGCGGCCTTCGCGCGGATGCAGGGTGCCGTCGATCGACGCCATGCGATTCGGGTCGCTCAGTTCCGTGACCTCACCACGCGTTGTGAGGCGCAGGCTCCGCGCCAGACTTTTGATCGAGCTCATGCGCGGGTCGATCGCGCCGTGCGGGCCATGGGTGTTTTGATGACGGCGCACATCGCGCGCAAGAAAACACGCGCCAACCGCGCCTTCGATTCTCGCGGCCTGCGGGACGCGCAGGCACGGCTCGTCCGGGTGTCCCAGCGTTTCAACACGGGTTTACGTCGCCTCACCGAGTCGGTCCGGCCCGCCGTCGATCGTCGCGCGTCGGACTTCAGGAATCTGACCTCCCAGCTGGACGCACTCTCGCCGCTCGCCGTCTTGAGCCGCGGCTATGCTCTGGCCACCACGGTCGAAGGGCGTATTCTGCTCGCTGCCAAAGACGTGGAGGTGGGCCAAAACGTCGTGGTCCGCTGGTCCGACGGACGCGTCGAGGCAACGGTCACCAAACGGGACGAGGAGGCGTAGAGGAAAGTGGCGGCAGACGAACAGGCGAGGGAATCCTTCGAGACAGCACTTTCGCGCCTCGAGCAAATCGTCGGTGCTCTTGAGAAGGGCGACCTCGCGCTGGAGGACTCGCTGAAGCTCTATGAAGAGGGCATCGCGCGCGCCCGCTTCTGCCAGGAGCGCCTCGAGGAGGCGGAATCGAAGATCGAAGTGCTATCTCAGGATGCGCGTCGCGTTCTCGACCGCGCGGCGAAAGTCGAGCCGCCTCGCTGACCGATCGACCGGAGAGGCACTTGGATCCGACCATCGACGAGTTGAGGGCGCAGGCCGACGCCGGCCTCGACCAGTTTCTTCCCGCCGGTTCCGTCTGGCCCGGGCGTGTACACGCGGCCATGCGCTACAGCGTATTCGCAGGGGGAAAGCGTATCCGGCCCGTCCTTTCGCTCGCCGCCGCTCATGCGATCGGGGGAGAGCAGGGACGAGACCAAGCGCTGCGTTTCGCATGCGCCGTTGAGCTCATCCACACTTTCTCGCTCATCCACGACGACCTTCCCTCGATGGACGACGATGATCTGCGCCGGGGTCGGCCTACCTGCCACAAGGCGTTCGACGAAGCAACCGCAATTCTTGCGGGCGATGCTTTGCACACGCTCGCGTTTGAGATCATTTCCGCCGCTCCAGATCCAAGCGAACGCAGCGGTCTTGTGTTAACCGCGCTGACCTTGCTCGCGCGCGCGTGCGGAACCGCCGGCCTGATCGGCGGCCAGATGGACGACCTCAAATACGAAGGGGTCCCCGCGACGCCTGCCGATCTCGAACGCATTCACCGAACGAAGACCGGTGCGCTGATCGTCGCGACCGTCGTGGGTGGAGGTCTGCTCGCGGGCGCTCGTGAGGATCAACTCAAGGCCCTGCAGGCCTACGCCGACCCGATTGGCCTCGCCTTCCAGATTGTGGATGACATCCTGGACGTGAGCGGGGACGCGGCGTCGCTCGGCAAGACTCCGGGCAAGGATGTCCGCTCGGGCAAGGCGACGTGGGTGGCGCTTCACGGCCTGGACGCGTCGAGCCAGCGAGCTCAACAGCTCCATGATATGGCGATCAAGGGATTGGAAGGCTTCGGCGCCGAGGCCGATCTCCTCCGCAGCCTGGCGTCGCGCATCATTCACCGCGCTTCCTGAGTGGTGACCCGGCGCCGACTGGATCTGGAAATCGTGCGACGCGGCCTCGCGCCTTCGCGTGAACGCGCGCAGGCTCTGATCTTCGCGGGCCGGGTCCGGGTGGCGTTGGTCGAACGCCCCAAGCCGGGTGCCCAAGTCACGGAGGAAACCGCCATCGAGGTCGACTCGGAAGAAGCGTGGGTTTCGCGTGGCGCGCTCAAGCTTGTGGGCGCGTTCGATGCCTTCAAGACCTCTTGCCAAGGGCGCGTTTGCATCGATATCGGAAGTTCGACCGGCGGCTTCACGGAAGTGATGTTGTCGCGCGGAGCGTCGCGGGTCTACGCTTTCGACAGCGGCGTCGGTCAGCTTCATGAACGTCTGCGCCAGGATCCACGGGTCATCCTGAGTGAGCGGACGAACGCTCGCCATCTGGAGGTCGACGCGATTCCGGAGAAGCCCACCCTCGCCACGATGGACGTGTCCTTCATTTCCGTCCTGAAGATCATTCCCGCGCTCCGTCGTCTGCTCGCTCATGGCGCGGAGCTGGTCTTCCTGGTGAAGCCACAGTTCGAAGCCGGCCGCATGGAAGTGGGAAGTGGCGGTATCGTGCGTGACCCGGCCGTGCATGCGCGTGTGATGTTGAGCGTGGCCCACGGGGCCGAGGCGCTCGGCCTGGACGTGCACGCGGCCTGCCGCTCCGCCATCGACGGCACCGGAGGAAATCGCGAGTTCTTTCTTCATGCGTTTAATCCTCGCGGCTCGGTCTGACATGATCGTGCGGCACCTAACCCATGACCGACGTCGCTCCGCCGGAGACTGAATGATCAGAATCGGACTCTTCACACGAAACGATCTTCCTGAGACTGATCCCACTCGCCTCCGCGTCATTCGCGCGCTGCATGCGCTGGGCGCCGAGATCGTGACCGAGGAGATGACGACGCGCCAGGCGGGTTCTTCCGATGCCATCGACGCCGTGGTGGTTCTGGGGGGTGACGGCACGCTCCTGCGCGCGGTGCAGCACGTGAAGGCTGAGGAAACGCCGGTTCTTGGAGTCAACCTCGGATCGCTTGGCTTCCTCACGGAGATCACCGCCGAGGAAGTAGAGGAAGCTCTCACGTCGTTGGTGAGCGGCAACTATGCGTTCTCCTGGCGATCGCTTCTGGGGGCGACTCTCGTTCGTGGCGAAGAACACCTGCGTCATGAGGGTCTGAATGACGTGACCATCGCGAAGGCGGCCACCGTCTCGCGCATCGTCGAGTTCACGGTCTCGGTGGGCGATCGTTTTGTCTCCGACTTCCGCGCAGACGGATTGATCGTGTCATCGCCCACCGGATCAACCGCCTACAACCTCGCAGCGGGAGGACCTATCCTGCATCCTTCGCTGGACGCGGTGGTTCTCACTCCGATCTGTCCCCACATGCTTTCGAATAGGCCGGTGGTGATTCCGGCAAGCTCCCCGGTCAAGATACGCATTCGCTCGTCGGCCACGCCGGTCCATGTGACGGTCGATGGTCAGTGGAGTCGGGAGGTGACCGACTCCGACGAGTTGATTGTCAGCCGTGGCCGCCGCCGACTCAAACTCGTGACCTCGGCGTCCCGTGACTACTTCGAAGTGTTGCGCACCAAGCTCAAGTGGGGCGAGACGCCAAAACTTCGGCGCTGACCCTCACTGCGTCTCGGGCGCGGTGCGCAGCTCAACGCGCGCAAGTCTGAGTTCACCTGCGGCACTTCGGATGAAAACGTCGTCTCCGGCATTAAGAGTCACGGAGAGAGTCGAATCGAAATCGCCATCCGCGACAACGGTGTCAACGCTTTCGGCGGTCTCAACGCGTGCGGTGCCGTGAAGCATGCCGATCAGCCGGAGGTCGAACCTCCCGGATGAGAGGGCGCGGAACGCGAGCGCATCGGCCGGATGCTGCAGAAGGATTCGGCCGGACGAGACGCGCGCCGCGCGCTCCATCCGCAGGTCGCGGAAGAGCGCCGCGCCGGTCGTGCGGATTCCGCCTTCCATGGCTTCGATGATGGAACCCTGCGGTCCAAAAGGCACGAATCGACGGACCCGCAGCCGAACCCGGCGCGCCTCCACATCTGGAATTCCCTGAAGAACAACCCCCTCGCGCAGGGCGAACGCCAGAGGCGAATCCGTCCATGACCACAGCGCGGCATCGAACACGCGCCCTCGTTGATGAAGGCGTTCCCACCTGTAGTCGTAGGTCCATCCCCCGATCAGCTGAACCCCCACCGAGACCACCGCGAGCGCCGCGCCTATTTTCGGCCACGCGTCCAGGGCCTCAGGAAGAAAGAAAAACAGAAGGGGCAGCATGTCTGTCAGCAGGCGCGGGCCAAACGACTCGCCGCCGTGCCACTCATTCCAGCTTGAGATGAAGAGAAAGTGGGCGAGGGCGGCGGCAGACAACCCTCTCGCCATCGACGCCGAGCGAGCCGCCCGGATCAGCGCCCAGCCCGCCAGGAGGGCGATCGGAGTGAACACCAGGAGCCCGCGCCCGGGCGAGATAAGAAGTCCGACGATGGATTCGGGAAAGGAGCCGAAGAAGCGTCCGCCTACGCTTTGTCCGAAGCGCCAGGGCGCCCCGAAAAACATCTGGTTGTAGAAGCCCACGGCCATAGCCGGCAGGAGGGCGATCGTGATCAGCAGGGCCGCCTGAGGCCTCCGTCGATGGATCAGATAGAGAAACAGGATCGCGCACATCGGAATGCAGGCGGGCCGGCAGGCGGCGGTGAGCGCCAGGCTCAAGGCGGCGATGGATGACGAACGAAGTCGAGTCGCGTCCCCTGGCGATTCCGTCGCATCGAGGGCGGCAAGCGCGATGCTCAGGAAGACGAGCACCGCCGGATGCTGCCAAAGCGCCTGGGCGGTGGAGAAGAGGCTCGTTCCCACCCCGAAGGTCAACGCGGAGGCCAGCGCGCGTGCAGCTGAGGTGCGCCGTTGGAACGTTGTCGCCATGATCGCGATGGCAACCGAGGAGAAGAGCGCCGCCGTCAGCTTTCCCGCGACTTGGATCCCCGTCGGATTGAGGTCGAAGAACAGACTGAAGACCCAGAAAAAAGGCGCCGCCATCAGAGCGGAAAGGGCTGGGTAGATGGACACACGCCCGCCGACGGCCGGGCGCGTGAAGGGGTCCAGAGGCTCCCCCTCCGGCAGGATCAATGAGCCGTGCTGCGCGAGGGTGGCTGCGGTTTTCTCGACCACGTTGGTATCGCCCGAGCCGATCGCTCGTCCGTTCGCGATGAGGGCGACAAAAGCGATGGCGAAAGCCAGCGCGGCTAGTCGGATTCCGGTCGTCCCGGGCTTCACTTGCGCTTGTGCGCATGCGGCCGGGAGGACGGTGCGGGAGAGGGCTTAGTGGTTGCGGCCTCCGATGCGGATGACGTGGGCATGGATTCCGCCGACCGATGCCGCTGATATGTGTCCACCGCGCGCTCATGCTCGGTTAGCGTCTTCGAGAAAACGTGCGTGCCATCATTGCGGCTCACGAAGTAGAGATCGTCCGTCATGTCCGGATTCAGTACCGCTTCAAGTGCGGTGCGACCGGGCGATCCGATGGGGCCGGGCGGGAGGCCCGCGACCTGATAGGTGTTGTACGGTGAATCGCTCGCGAGGTCCGCCTTCCGGATGTTGCCGTGATACTGGCCCTGAAGCTTCATGGCGTAGATCACGGTCGGATCGGTCTGCAGGCGCATGCCAGCGCGGAGCCGGTTCAGGAAGACGCCCGCGATGTGCGGTCGTTCCGCGGGGGCGGCGGTTTCCAACTCCACGATCGACGCCAGCGTGACGATCTGGCGCAAGGTCAGGGTCTGGCCTTCAATGGCGCGACCCGAAGGCGTCAGACCCAGACTGTCGAACACGCCGCGCGCGTGCTTGACCATCTCGCCGACAAGGGCCGCCGAGGTGTAGCCCTCCTTGATGTCGTACGTCTCGGGAAAGAGGTAACCCTCGAGCGACGTCGCCTCGCCGTCAAGGTCGGCAAGGGTAGCCTGGTCCTTCGCCGCCGACAGAAAATCCGCGCTGCTGAGGCCGACCTTGTTGACGAGGTCGGCCATCTCGAACATGTTGCGGCCCTCGGGAAACGTGACGTCGCGCCGCTCCACGTCGCCTTCCGTGATCTTCTGTTCGACGTCCAACATCGAGTAGGGACCCGCGAATCGATAGCGACCGGCCTTGAGTCGCGCGCCATCGCCGCGCGTCCGGATCAGGATCTGGAAGGTCCAAGTTCGCGGAATGACGCCTTCGGAAACCAGTTTCTCGGCGATGGCCTGGGTGGAAGAACCGGGCGGGATCGTCAGTTCCACGACCGGTCCCCCGGTCGGAGATTCCGTTTCCACGCTCCAACCCACACGCACCGCAAGTGCGCCAAGGATGGCGATTAGAAGAAGGCGGCGAGTCGTCACGCCCGCCCGGTCTGAGCAGAACGCTGTGCGTCCAGATAGGTCTGGAGGATCAGCACCGCCGCCATCTGATCGATCACTTCCTTGCGTCGCGCGCGCGAAAGGTCGGCGGCGATCAGGGTACGCTCCGCTTCTCGCGTGGACAGGCGCTCATCGAACATGTCCACAGGAACCTGAACGAAGCGCTTGAGGACATCCACGAAGTCCTTGACCTTCGCACTCTGGGGGCCGAGATCGCCTTTCAGCGTGAAGGGCTGGCCGGCCACGATCCGTGTGATGCCACGCTCTCTCGCCAGGTCACGCACACGACAGGCGTCGGCTTTGGGGCCGCGTCGCGCGATGGTCTCGACCGGGGACGCCACGACCAGGGTTTCATCGGAACAGGCGACACCGATGGTGCGGTCGCCGATGTCCAGAGCCATGATTCGCATCGAAGTTTTGACCCGGATGAGTATACGGTTCGAGGGCTGCGTAGAATGTTGCGAGTAAGGGAACACAAACCATGCCAAGCAAGTATGTCCTCGATCAGGAGTTGGGCGCCGGTGGCATGGGTCGCGTGTTCCGCGCGCGTCTGGTGGGAGAGGCGGGCTTCGAGCGGCCAGTGGTCATGAAGAAGGTCATCGATGCCGATGACGCCAGCCTGATCGCCCTGTTCGTAGAAGAGGCGCGTCGGTATGCAGTCCTCGATCACGAGAACATCGGGCGCATTTTCGACTTCGAGCGCGTCGACAACGATCTCTGCATCGTCCTCGAATACATCGATGGCTGGAGCCTGTCCGAGTTCATCGACCGGCACATAGCACTCAAGCGGCTGCCTCCTTCGGAGATCGTGGTGTTTATCGTCGCCCGAGTGTGCCGCGGGCTTCAGTACGTGTTCGAGCGCGCGTCCATCGTTCATCGCGACATCTCGCCCTCGAACATCATGATGACGCGCGAAGGCACGGTGAAGCTGATCGACTTCGGCATCGCGGCCAATAGCGGGACGCGGAGTGAGAGTCTCGTGGGCAAGCCGTCCTACATGGCGCCTGAAGTCATCGCCTCCATGAGCATGGATAACCGCAGCGACGTCTTCTCCCTCGGTGCTGTGTTCTACGAAATGCTGACGCTGGACCGCCTGTTCAAGGGCGCCACCGCGGAAGCAACCCTCATCGAGGTCGTCGCGGGCGTCATGCGTTCGCCGCGCGACCTGAATCCCGATGTGCCTCAGCCGGTGGTCGAGATCCTGGCAAAGGCGTTGGAACGTCGTATCGAGAGGCGATACTCAAGCGCTGCCGAGTTCGGCGCTGCGTGCGAGCACTGGCTCTATGACAAAGGCTATGGCCCGACGAATCTCACGTTGAAGGAGTATCTCGGCGCGCTCTACAGCTCGCATCCCTCAACCCAGACGTTGCAGCGCCCGCAGTTCCCAGTGATCGAACTGTCGATGTATCCGATCATCGAGGGAGCCAAGACTCAGCGCATGAACAAGAAGGGCTAGCCCTTCGCTAGTCTGAACTTCGTGTTGACAGAGTCCGCGCAAACCGGCGCTCTGACTCACAGCGTGTGCGCTTTGGATATCGCCCTCACGGTGCGACCGCGAACGGCGTCTTAGCGATCGGCTTCTTTGCTGCCGACCACGGTCAGATTCAGCCCGACCTGCACGCTCAACGGCTTGCCGTCGACGGTGATGTTGACCTTGCCGTTGTGATACCAGCCGAACGAGCCAGTGCTGAACTCACGACGATCAGCGATGACCTCGACGCCGTTGATCGTGACCTTGACGGCCTCGGCCTTCTCCAGGAACTGAGTCTTTGAAACGGGACAGGGTGATTTAGCCACGCCCCAGCATAGACCGAACCCACGGCGGTGCCGGACGAACGGTTAGGCTGCCCCGATCTTGCGAATCGTCGCGCTTCTGCTCGCCCTGACCCAGGTCTCCGGCCAGAGCCTCGTGTTCCCCGGAAGCGTCGACCTGGTTCAAGTCGTGGTCAGCGTGAGTGCGAAGGATGGTGGAGTGGTCCGCGACCTGGAAGCGAAGGATTTCGTCATCCGCGACAACGGAAAGCCCGTCGCGATTGAGACCTTCCTTCGCATGCAAGACGCCGCGGGCTCCGACCGCCTCCCAGTTGAAGTTGCTTTGCTCCTCGATACCAGCTCCAGCATGACCGCGGAACTCACACGCGCCCGCGACGCCATCGTGGATTTCACCAGGGCGGTTCCTTCGTTCGCCCGCGGCCGCATCGTTGCTTTCGACCGCGATGCTTACGATCGCAACTTCGACGCCCAGAGCATCAAGCCCGTTCTCGATCAGATGATTCAGATGGAAGGAGGTGCGGGGACGCGGACCTTCGACGCGGTGATCGATGGAGCGAGTCTGATCTCGAAGCAGCCCGGACGCAGAGTGATGGTGCTGTTCACCGACGGCGAGGACGCGACAAGCAGGCGGAGCCTGAAGGACGCGGTCAAGGCGCTTCAGGAGGCCGAGGTCACCTGTTACGTCGTTTCCTACTCGTCGCGTCTGGCTGGATTTACCTTTGGAGGCGAGCCCGACAAGGGCCGGATCCGCGATGCGCAGCGGTCGCTCGAGGCCCTCGCACTCGAATCCGGAGGCTTCGTCGTCGATGGGACGTCACCCGACGTTGTAGCTCAACTCAAGCGGATCGTCGACGACATCGCATCGTCCTACGTGATCGGCTTCACGGGTGCTTTGACGAAGAAAGCCGAGCATCGTCGCCTTCGCGTCGAAGTGGCGCGACGTGACCTGACCGTGCGCCACCGCGAGGGCTATGACACGAAGGCCCGGTAAGCTGATCTTTTGGGGAGTGATCTGTGGTTGAGAATGAGATCGTCGACGAAGTTCCGGCAAGTGGAGAGGACTTCGCGACTCTGTTCGAAGCGTCCTACGCAGCGAACAAGATCAAGCGGCTGAGCAACGGCCAGTCGGTCGAGGGCACCATCGTCGCCATCGGCGCGGAGATCGTGCTCGTCGATGTGGGTGCCAAGAGCGAAGCCACGATTGATCTCGCAGAGCTCAAGAATCGCGACGGCGTGGTCGAAGCGAAAGTCGGCGACCGCCTTCAGGCAACCGTGGTCTCGACCGCCTTTGGGCTCCGTCTCTCTCGCCGCCTCCAGCGAGGCGCCGCTTCCAATCAGCAGCTCGAAGACGCCTTCCGCGCCGGCCTTTCCGTCGAAGGCAAGGTCGACAAGATCGTGAAAGCCGGCTTCGAAGTGACGGTGAACGGCCAGCGCGCCTTCTGTCCCCAGTCGCAGATCGACGAGTTGCGTGAGAGCGATCCGCTTGTCCACGTCGGCCGCGTCTATCCGTTCAAGATCGTCGAGTACAAGGAAGGCGGCCAGAAGTTCGTGGTCTCCCGCCGACGACTGCTTGAAGAAGAGCAGCAGGCGCGCGCGGCGGAAGTCCGTCAGCAGATCGTGCCGGATGCCGTGGTGAAGGGCCGAGTGGTTTCGGTGCGCGACTTCGGCGCCTTCGTCGATCTTGGCGGCGGAGTGCAGGGTCTGCTTCACGCGTCCGAAATGGGCTGGTCGCGTTCCGATCCTTCCCAGATCGTGAAGCCCGGCGAAGACGTGACCGTGAAAGTGCTTCGTGTCGAAGAGGGCGGCAAGATCGCGCTCGGCATGAAGCAGCTCAGTGCCGATCCCTGGTCAACCGCAGCCGCCAATTTCAAGGTCGGCCAGGTCGTCACTGGTCGCATCACGCGCCTCTCCGACTTCGGTGCCTTCGTTGAACTCGAAGCCGGCATCGAAGGGCTGGCCCACTTGTCCACCTTCGCGCCGACCGGGAAGACCGGTGGCTGGTCGAAGTCGGTCACCCTGGGTCAGACCGGTGCGTTTGAGATTCTGAGTGTCGATCCTGTTGCGAAGCGCATTGGAGTGACTCTGGTTGAGGAAGGGTCGTCACGCGCCGGTACGGCGAGGCCGTCACGATCGGCCATCGCGCCGGGCGCACGCGTGATTGGAAAGGTCGAGCGTCACGACAAGATGGGACTCTTCGTGTTCCTGGCTCCTGGCGTCACGGGCCTTCTGCCCGCAAGCGAGACCGGAACGGCGCATGGCGTCGATCTGACGAAGGCGTTCCCGGTCGGCTCTGACGTGGACGTCATGGTGCTCGAAGCCGACGCGGCCAGGCGGCGGATCCGTCTCAGCATCAAGGCCATTGCCGCTGCTGCCGAGGCAGCGGAGGTCAGTGAGTACAACTCGCGGTCGGACGCGGCGCAAACGTCTTCGAGCTTCGGATCGCTCGCCGACAAACTGCGCGGAGCGCTGGAACCGAAGAGGCGGTAGGCGCGGAGACGACTCAGGCCCGGTTTTTGAGCCGCCCCGCGTCGAGCAGAAGTCCCACGACCAGGGGCACAGTTTGCAGCACCGTGGCGGAGACGCCGAGCTGCGTTCCTAGCAGCGGAACGCGCAGCGCGACGATCACGCATTGCGCAAGCCCCGCGACAAGCAACGCCTTCCACGCCCACACATCGCCGCGTCGGTACGGCCCAAGCACGACCGCCAGAAACAGGACGCCAAAGCCCACGCCATAGGCGGCGGACGTCCCGCGGATTCCGCGCAGTGCGCTCGCCACACGGTCATCGCCCGCAGCGACCTTGGAGACCCTCGACCCGCCGATTCCATAGTCGTCGGTCGTCTGGTAAGCGTGGTACGCGGACACCAGACTGAGGAGCGTGATGCCCACACCAACCACCGCAAGGACCATCCAGCTTGCCTTCTTCATTGAGATCTCCAATCTGTTTCCGTCAATGCTTGCAGCCTAACGGACTCCCGAAGACCTGGGGGCGCGTCAGATCTAACTGAGCGACTTGCAGCAGCGGAAGCCGAGGTGGTAGTTCTCGTGGCTGTCCTTGGCCATGACCTTGGTTCCATGCCAGAACGGCGCGCGCCAACGGCACCAGTCTTCGTGGGCCTTGTACTTGTCGAAGATGAACCAGCTTCCCTTCATCTCGGTGACCCCGAGCGTCTTGCTGCCACGGCTCGACATCTGACTCTCATCAAGGGGCAGATTCATGTGCTCGGCGGCGTTGCCGTTGATGTCGGCGACGCCTGAAGAACTGCGACAGGCGGGGAAGTAACCCGCAGGGTAGGTGTTCGATCCGCAACGAGCCCAGTCGCCACCGTTGCAGCCAGCGGTCTTGGTGCTGTTCGTTCCGCAAACACCCTTCTGGTATGTGGGGCCATAGCTCCAGGACTTCGTCGCCGCATCCTTGCGGTTGTGGGTCGAACGCATCGACTCGGCTCCCGACATCAGCGACTTGCCCCTCGCGAGCGAGAAGTCGTAATCGGGCTCTTCGAGACTGCCCGCACATCCGCCCTCCCATTCGTGGGCGTCGCAAAGGCGCTTGCCTTCCGCTTCGCACACGAGGGCCGCGTCCCGTGCCTTGATCCACACCACTGGATACGAACAGGGGATGTTGGGGAACTCGAACTTGTCGACGCACGACGTCGCGTCTTCCGGCTTCTGACGGGAAGAATCGTAGAGGGGCGCCATGTACTTAGCACCGCAGATTCGCTCCGCGGCAGCGTCCTCATAGGAGACGTTCGCGGCCTTGAGCTTGGCTGAGCATTCCTGGGGAGTGGCGGGATGCTGGGTCACGGCTGGATTGCCCTGACCGGTCTTGCTGTTGCTGGCGAAAATCTCTTCGATCCGGCGCATCGAATCATCGCTGAGCCCGTGGACGCGCTTCAGTTCGGCCAGGAGCGCTTCGTTGCGCCCACTGAAAGCGGCAACGGTCTTAATCTGCGCCTGGGTGAGACTGGTGCTCTGACGAGCAAAAAGCAGAGCGACGATGGCGCACGCAAGGCGGGCGTGACGCTTCATCGGCCCGGGCGTCGAAGGAGATAGAAGAAGTCGCGGTTGTCCGCGACGCTCACGAAACGGGGAAGCTTCTGCCCGCCCTTTGAGCCGTCGACCACGCCCATCCCGTCGATGAGGTGTTCGGTCAGCAGGGTCGCGCCCTGCGGCCGGTAGATGGCCATGTAGGTGTGTTCGAGCGCGTTCATGTCCAGCTGCATGGCGTAGCTACAGCCCGCCGCCTGGAAGATGCGCGCCATCGCCGAAGGAGTCGCGGTGGAGAAGTAGCCGTAGATCAGGTACTGGCGGCCCTGATTTTCCTGCATGCAAAGACCGGCGCGCAGCGTTCGCAGCTTTTTTTCGGCGGATCCGGACCAGTTGCCGCCGCCCCAGTCACGAACCTTCGAACCAGGCGTTCCCCGCCCGGTTGAGGCATCGCGTTCAAGGATGGGCACGCCGTTTTGGCGCGCATAGCGGATGTGGGGCAGGATGAGGTTGTCTTCCTCAGTCCACGTCTTGAGCGTGATGGACCCATCTTCAAGACCAACCACGGTGGACAGGCCGTTGTGAAGTTTGCTGAGCACTACGCCGTTCTCGATGAAACCGTAGTGCGCGCCTTTGCTGGTTGCCGCGTCGGCAGAGGAGCGGAGGGCGCCATGGGTCCGTTTGAAGCCTCCCGTGAACGTGGCAGCCACGCGGGTCGCTTCGAGAGGGCTCAGCATTCCGGTGCGGACCAGAGGCTGAACTCCGGGGATGCCGTCAGGTCCCGTCGTCGAGTTTCCGCGAATGGCAGCCGGGACCGCATCCGACCAGTCGACGCGCGGGTGATCGGTGCCGACGCGGAAACCCATGTCGAACTGTTGCAGGTCGAAGGCCACCAGGAAGGCGAGCGCGCCCGACTCCGTAGCGTCGAGTGCTGAAACGCGCGAGCCCTGTTCCGCGATCACCTCGGGCGCCACAACGTCGGGCCTCAGTGTCGTGACAAAGATTCCGGGATTGTCCGGGGTTGAGTACCAGCGGCCCACCGCGACCTGGCCGTCGGTCTCGCCGGTGAGCGGGATTTCAAGATTGACCGGAACCACCAGTTTGTCGAGCGCCAAGGGACTGACGCGAGGTGCGAGAGGCCCCGCCACCGCGGTGACGAACGGAGTGGCGCGCGCAGCATTCAGGCTCGATGTCGCAAGGAACGCGTCCTTATAGAACATGTCCTTCACGAACGACGTGAGTTCCTCACCTTGCCAGACGTGGTCGCGCAGCATGTCCACCACGCGCTCCTTAGGCGTGCGATGACCGTCGATCGGGTTGCGTAGGTAGACGGCGCCTCCACAGAGTGGCGCATA
>JBDSLN010000319.1:0-2589 GCA_039916365.1 Vicinamibacteria bacterium | reverse complement strand
GGTCGATTCGCTGGCCCAGGAGTTCGACATCATGGACGTCGCGGCGGCGGCGGTGAAGATGGTCGAGGCCAGGGACGGTGTCGAGGCGGAAGAGATCCCGGCCGTCACGATTCGGCCCGATCGGCCCGCGTCCCACCACGAGCGTGGACCCGCGCCGAAGTTCAGCAAAGTGAAGGGTGACGCTCCGAAGCCTTCCGGGAAGGCGTTCGGGGGCAAGAACCGAATCACCCCGGAATGGGATGTGGCGAGGCTCTACATCGGGGCGGGCCGCGCCGCCAACATTCGCGCGGGCGATTTGGTGGGCGCCATTGTCAACGAAGCGGGTGTGGACCCCCGGGCCATCGGCGCGATCCAGATCACGGATCGTTTCTCCCTGGTGGAGGTGCCGGCGGAGATCGCGGACAGTGTCATCGAAACCCTCCGCGCCACAACCATCAAGGGAAAGCGCGTGCCGGTGCGGCGGGATCGCGAGCAGGCCTGGAAGAACTGAGCCGCGTCTCCCCACCGTATCCAGATGGTCGTCGCCAAAAAAGAAGAACAAGCACTGAGATCCAGACATCGACAAAACGGATGTCTTTGTGTACGCCTCGAAGTACTGCGGAGTAATTGCGGCTTCGCACGGTAGAAGAAAACCAGGTCCCTCTTCCTCTTGGCAGAGCACCGTGATGTAACGCCCCCTCCGTGCTGGCCGGTTGTGAGCCGCACGCGGCGCGCGGTGAGCAATAGCGCAGCATGCCGGAGATCATGGCGGCTATGCGTCCGGTCTGGACTTAGGGAGCGTAGGCTCGCCTGGTGTCGGAGGACCGCATGACTTCATCGGATGATCAGTGCAAGGCCCTGCGCACCTGCACGCATTGCGTCGAGATGGCGATATCAAAAGCGAGGGCCCGCGGAGTTGCATGCAAAATCTGCGGAGGCTCATGTGGTTGATGCGTCTCGCTAAATACCGACGTGTCACGCGAGTCGCCAACTCGCTGTCGCTCGGTAACGCGCAAGGACGCCTGTCCGTCGTGGAGAAGTTAGCCGGCTCCTCTTAGAGCTCGACACCGTGGAGGAAGGATCGTCAACCCGCAGCACGGCGGATCCACAGAATCACTCTTCGGGCAGTACCCAGGCTAGGCCATCGATCTCGGCGAAATGGCGATCAAAGGAAAGTAGATCAGCGCCCGTTTCCATCGCCTGCGCGGCAATCCAAAGGTCGTTTGACGGGACGGGTCGGCCCTTCTTGCGAAGGGCCGCCGCTAGACGGCCGAACCGGTCGGCTGTCACCATGGTCAGTTCGAGCTTGCGTACGAAGGGGTTGTCGAGGAAAGCATCCATCTCTCTGCGGTTCGCCTCGTAGCGCGTGCCGTTGCGAAACCCGAAGAGCAATTCGCCCGCGACGATGGGCGAAAACAACACTTCCTCCGACTGCCGGACGATTCTGGCAACCTCCGTGTGGCCCCTGAAAAGGGCCGTGTACGCGTTGGTGTCGAGCAGGACCCTCACTTCCAAAGCTCGACATCGACGACCCCGAGCGGCTCGATGGCCTTGAGCACTCTCTTCTCATCCGCGGCCGACCAGGATCCGATGAAACGGTCGAGGCTTGCGCCAACGGACTTCGACTGTGACTTTTCCTCGGCGATCCCCGCACCGCGACGCATCAGAAGCAGGGCGGCACGGTTGAGAGAGAGCTCGCGCTCGCGCGCGACCTTGCGCAGTCGTCTGACCAGTTCCTTGTCGAAGCCCCGCATGGACAACTGTTCCATGACGTGGATCATAAAGCGACTCGTGGCGAGTCACAAATGACTCACCACCCTCTCGCGGACTCGCGCGAGAGCAAGGCCGGCGCTTTTGCCAAGCCCGCGTGGACCACGACATCGGGCCGTGGCCGTGGTCGCGGAGCACGCGGACACCGGCAGGGCGGCATCAGGGTCGTGATTCTTGACGAGGCCGGCGAGAGACTCGACATGGGCTTCGCGGAGGACCTCGAAGCGATCCTCAACGAGACGCCGAAGGAACGTCAGACGGGATCGCCGCGATCGCCAATCGGAATCTCAAGAATCCCGTGCGGGTCCGCAGCGACCGTGAGGTGGTTCCCGCGGGTTCTGCCCCCCGCGGAGCGGGTGATGAAGAAGTTCCGGGCCAACACCGCTGATCTGCTGATCGCGACCGATGTGGCCGCGCGCGGCCTCGACGTGGAGCACGTCTCGCACGTCGTCAACTACGACGTCACCACATCGGCCGAGGCCTACGTCCATCGTATCGGCCGCACCGGCCGGGCCCGACGCGACGGCGTCGCCATCACTCTCGCCGCGCCCCGCGAACACCGCTTGCTTCGGAACATCGAGTTCCTCACCAAGCAGAAGATTCAGATCGCGGCGGTGCCTACGGTTGCCGACCTCCGTGCGCGCCGGATCGAGATGACGAAGGCGTCGCTGAGGGAGACGATCGTCGCCGGCGACCTCGACCACTTCCGCGCCGTGGTCGATTCGCTGGCCCAGGAGTTCGACATCATGGACGTCGCGGCGGCGGCGGTGAAGATGGTCGAGGCCAGGGACGGTGTCGAGGCGGAAGAGATCCCGGCCGTCACGATTCGGCCCGATCGGC
>JBDSLN010000318.1:0-2602 GCA_039916365.1 Vicinamibacteria bacterium | reverse complement strand
GCGCGGTGACCGAGACAATTGCCGGAAAGCGGCTGCCGTCCTTGCGGATGTAGGTCAGCTCGTAGATGTCCTCGATGCCGCGTGAGGCCTTGAACACGAGCGCATCAAAGCCGGGCGTGATCGGCGTTCCAAGCTCCGCGCTCAGCGCCTTGGCGCGCGCGATCACTTCCTGCGGATCCGAAATGTCGGCGGGGGTGATCTTGTTCATCACGTCGGCGGCCGTGTAGCCGAGCATCCGCTCGGCGCCCACGTTGAAAATCTGGATGACGCCTTTGGCGTCCGTCGCGATGCTCGAGAAGTTCGCGCTGTTGAAAATTGCGTTCTGCAGCGCTCCAGCCTTCAGCAGCGCTTCTTCCGCCCGCTTGCGCGCCGTGTTGTCGGTGCCAATGAGGAGATATCCGATGATCCCTTCCTGGGCATCGCGCAGCGCCGTCACCGACACTACTGCGGGAAAGCGGCTGCCATCCTTGCGGATGTAGGTCGGCTCGTAGATGTCCTCGATGCCGCGCGACGCCTTGAACACGAGCGCGTCGAAGCCGGGCGTAATCGGCGTGCCGAGTTCAACGCTCAGCGCCTTGGCGCGCGCGATCACTTCCTGCGGATCCGAAATGTCGGCGGGGGTGATCTTGTTCATCACGTCGGCCGCCGTGTAGCCGAGCATCCGCTCGGCGCCCACGTTGAAGATCTGAATGACGCCTTCCGCGTCCGTGGCGATGCTCGAGAAGTTCGCGCTGTTGAAGATGGCGCTCTGCAAGGCGCCGGCCCGGAGAAGATCCTCTTCGGCCTGTTTGCTCTCGGTGGTTTCCTCCATGGCCGCGCGGCGCCTCGCCAGGAACTCACCGGTCTGCCGGCCTACGTTCTCGAGGGTTTGCAGAAGTTCCGCGTCCGGTTCGTCGATGTTGAGACTCAGGAACTCCAGCACGCCAAGGACGTTTCCATCGAAGAGGATGGGAAACGCCAGGGAGGCGCGGAGGCCGTCGCTCTTCGCGGCCTCGGCCCGTCGGAACGTCGGATCCTTCGAGACGTCGGGGGACCATGCGGCTTTTGCATCCGCCCACACGCGTCCGGGAAATCCACCGCCGCGCTCAATGGTCCGCCGGTGATACGTCGCTTCGAACTTCGGAAACTCCGACGACGGTGTGTGCCAGGTCGCAAGGGGAACGAGAACATCGGCGCGCGGGCTGACCACCCACAAAGCGCCCCACGACCAGGCGCGGCTGTCGCAAACTGCCTGAAGGACGCCACGCGCCGCTTCTTCGAGCGTCGAGGATCCCTCGAGGAGATGTTTCACCGACTCGCGGATGTCAGAGCTTTTGGACGGACTCATGGAGTGCGGATCATTGGCTCGGCTGCCTCCACGAAGTAGGGTCCCGTGGCGCAATAGACGCCTTTTGGGTCACCCCGGACTCTCGTGCAACTTCACCCGGGGACCAATCATCGTCTCACGGTTCCATGTGAATGCTCCTGGTCCCCCTTGACCGTGGCCTCCCGTCGCGTTGGAGATGGCGCTCTAGAACGAACAGGAGCAGCCATCCGAGCGGAACCACCACCGGCAAAGACGCCATGATCGCCGAATTCAGAACGTCGCCTGAAGGCGCGTAGATCTGCGACCAAATCGTGATCGTGGAGGTGGGAGGACGCTACGCCGGCATTTGGACACTACGACTTGCAGCAGCGAGCCCAGGCGTCCGAAGGGTCGATGCCGTCAGCGCCGCGGACGAGCATGACGCCGGTGGCGATCATGAGGATCAGGGTCAGGGCGCGTGCGATCGCGGGCTGTTGGCGCGCCATCCGTCGAAACCATCGTGACTTTGATGTCGCAATCACGAGCAAGCCCTGGACCAGGAAGAAGGCGCCCATCCACCCGCTGAAAGACCGCGTCCCTACATCGGTGAATCCTTCGTGGAGCGCCGCGCTTACCGCAAACGCCGCCAGGGTTCCGCGCGCAGGCCGGCGCCATCCCCCGGAAGGAATGAAGACGTACCGATAGAGCATGTGATTGACCCAGGTGTTCCACCGCCGGCCCCAGAACTCGCGTGGCGTTCGCGCCATGAGGGGATTGTCGAAGGGATCGTCGTAGTCAACGCCGCGAACGCAAAGGGACAGCGCGGCCAGATTACAGGTGCCCGCGAGGGTCAGGTAGATCCCGAACTGAGTGGTGATCAGCTGAACGGGGTGATGAGAGTCGATCTGGAGCACCGCCAGCATGATGAGGAAGGCTAGGCCGAGTTGCATCAAAGCGGTGAGCAATGTCCGCGCCGCGCGGCGGCCGTCCGTCCGCCTCGGGCTATCCCACCGGACCACGACCGGAATGAGGAGGAACTGCAGAAGATCAGTGAGGCCCACGGGCCTTTCATGACCCGCTGTGTATTGCAGCGTCTTGACCAGGAAGAGCCAGGTCAGAAGCGCAGCGGCCCCGCGCGCAAAGGGGGCGGTGGGGGGGAGGAGGAACGGCAGGCTGCAGGCCGCAATCGCGACACCGCGCATGGCGATTTTCCGCTCCCTCAGCAGGACAAGGATCAGCGGCACGGCCAAGACGGCGAACAGGCCGGGACGAAGTTCGATCACGCGGTGACAGTGTCACAGCGTGCAAGGGCCTTGG
>JBDSLN010000317.1:0-5726 GCA_039916365.1 Vicinamibacteria bacterium | reverse complement strand
TTGAAGAGCGCGACGTTCGTGCCCTCCACCATGACGCTCGTGGCCTGTCCGGGCAGAAGTTCGTCCGCTCGAATGGCCTTCACCGCCTCATTTTACGGCCCTTACGGCGGTCAGACGGTAGGCCCCAGGAAATCGAAGACGGACCGGACCTTAAGCACGAGGAGCGGGCGGCAGCTTCGAAAGGCGGGCTCGCGCGGTCAAAGCGTGGCAATGGCTAGCCGTCCCAATCCAGATTTCCTCGTAAGGATCGCCCTTGGCTGCGAGGTCCGAAGCGAGGCGGTGGATCTTGTCGCGGATTCCGAAGATCGCCGACAACGGGATGGTGCCGACGCCGTAGGCGAGATGCATGCAGGGGAACGCGAAGGACCGATCCGCCGCCTTCAGCTCGGTGGCGAGGCTCCACCATTTGTCACCACGTGTGTGAGGACAAAGTGCGGGTTCGATGCAGGCGGGTGGACACAGCCACTCGGCATACGACATCGCGAGATCACCGGCTTTTGTGTCGCGTAGAACCGGCGGACGCGCCGGCGGGTCGCTCTGATGAGGTGTTCTCACCAGCGAGAAACCAGCCCGACCAACGTCGTTTGAAAGCCAGTCGAGCAGGACATGCGGCGCCCAGTGATACGGAACGAGGTGATCGGCCTCGCCGCAGGACGAGAGATTGGCGGCAAGCCACTCGTCCCACGAAACCGGAGCGAGGCGAACACGTTCTTCGCACAACACAGCCGCAGCGCAGTTCGGATCGCGATCGATGATCACAATCTGATCGAAGGTGATCTTCCCCGCCTTCTTGGCTTTAAAGAGCCGCGTCACGTATCCGGCGTGAAGCGGCGGACCGCCGATGAAGATGAACGTCGGAATGTGGATCGAAGCGCTCTGACTCAAGGTCGACCTCGATCCACTCCCTTGAGACTACTTTTTGAGAGAGTCCATCTTGGCTTTGACGCGACCGCGGAAGATGGTCATCAGGCCGCGACCGCGCTCGGTTTCCTTCGAAACCCACTCGGCATTGACAAACTGATAGGGCGAGGTGTCCTTGCGGAGCTGCTCGAGGTACGGCTCCACGCGGGCAAGAAGGAACAGGCCTTCGCCACTCGTCTCCATGAAGTACTCGGCATCGACGACGCCGTGCCTGGCCAGTCCGTACACCATCTCCCAGAAGCTGCCGACCTGACGCATCGGCGCGTTCAGTTCGTGCGTCGGCGTGGTCAGAATGCTCTTAACGTCGTCATACGAGGTCGGCCAGAACTTGCCGTTGACGGCGTCGCGCGACGCACGCATGACCGGCTCGCGGCGCATCTCGTAGGTGCGCAGAACAAGGTCGGCGTCGTGATAGTCGGGTGTGCCTTTGGACATTGGGTGTGTGTTTCTTTCTATTGATCTGTTAAGTGAGACGGAGACTATTTCTTCAACTCACGTTCGAAGAGCTTGAAGATACGTCCGTATTCATCGGCCCAACTCGTCTCTTCTTCGAAGCCGTGATTCTCGACAGGATAGGGTGCGATCTCCCAGTTGTCCTTGCGGAGTTCGATCAGACGCTGGGCCAGCCGCACGGAGTCGGAAAACGCGACATTCGTATCGACCATACCGTGGCAAATGAGCAGCGCGCCCTTCAGGCCCTCGGCGAAGTAGATCGGCGAGCTCTGTTTGTACGCCTCCATGTCCGTCTGGGGAACGTTGAGGATGTTCGCGGTGTAGCCGTGGTTGTAGTGAGCCCAATCGGTCACGGGGCGAAGGGCAGCGCCTGCGGCGAAGGTGCCCGGCGTGGTGAACATGCCCATCAGCGTGATGAAGCCTCCGTAGCTGCCGCCATAGACGCCAATTCGATTGGGATCGACACCCTGTTCCTTGACCAGATACTTCGCGCCGTCGACGATGTCGTTGAGGTCAGCGCCGCCCATATGGCGATAGATCGCGGTACGCCAGTCGCGGCCATAGCCTGCGCTGCCGCGGTAGTCGACGTCGAGCACGACGTAGCCCTTCGAGGCCAGAAGGTGATGGAACATGTACTCGCGGAAATAGGTCGACCAGTAACGGTGCGCGTTCTGGAGGTAGCCCGCACCGTGGACGAAGATGACGGCGGGACGTTTCGGATGAACCTTCGCTCCGAGGTCTTCCGGACGGAACAGACGTGACGGAACCTTCACGCCATCACGCGCGGGAACCATGACGACTTTGGGATCGAGCCACTTGGCCGCCGACCACTCGGCCGAAGGCGAGGTCGTCACGCGCTTGGCCAGATCATTTGACGCGGGTCCCACGTAAATCTCGGGCGGCTTGTTGCCCGCGGAGTAGACGGTCGCGAGCAGGGTGCCATCAGGTGAAACCTCGCTCGCGTGCGCGCCGATCACGGTGGTGATGCGCGTGCGCGCGCCGCCGCCGATTGGCATCGTATAGAGATGACGTTCGCCAGCACCCGCTTCTGTGGTGGTGAGATAGAAGCTCTTGTGATCGGGGGACACCTCGACCCCCGCGACTTCCCAGTTGCCGCTGGTCCGTGCCTTGACGTCCGGAGTCGAAGCAGAGACGTCAACCGTGTAGAGGTGCATGTAGCCCGACTTCTCGGAGGTGAACCAGAAGGTCTTGTTGTCGGGAAGGAAACCAGACGCGCCCTGGAAAAGCTCGCGGATCCAGGCGTCGTCGTGATCAGCGGAGATCACGGTGGCCGCACCGGTCTCCGCGTCGAGCGTCACGATCCAGCGGTCCTTGTTGTCGGCGGAACGAACCGCGCCGACCGCGAACTTGCCGTCACCGGAAACATCCATCAACGACCAGCGCGCGTCGCGGTCCTTCGTCTCCGTCTTGCCGTCCGCGTTCTTGGTTTCGGTCATGAGAAGCGGCAGGCTCGCCCACACCATTTTCTTCGTCTTGAGGTTCAGGATGCCGAGCTTGCGCTTGTCCTGGTTGTCGCCCACGCGATTGCGCGCGGCGATCATTTCGGGATACGACGACTCGGTGATGTAGTTGGGAACGTCCGCGATGCGCGCACCCGTGGGACGCGTGGCCACGACGGCGAAGACGTGCGTGCCGTCCTCGGAGAGAACGGCATCAACCACCGTCTCGCCCTCCGCGATGTCGATCTTCGGCAAAGCTTCCGCGTCACGCTTTGCTTCGCGCGCCTTGCGCTCATCCGCCGTCTTCTTGACGAAAGCAAGCAGTTTCAGCTCTTCGTCGCGATCGACTTTCTGGGATTCGGTCAGCGTCGGATCCTTCTTCTTCGGACCGGATTCAAAGACCTGGACGAGCGAGCCGTCACCTTCACCCGAGATGGGGATCAGGAAGAGCTGACCGCCGCTCATGTAAGCGACCTGCGTCTCATTGCGCACGAAGCGGGGCCGGCCTTCGTTGCCCGACGTACGCGTGATGACACGGCGGGTCTTCGCGATCGTATCGACGAAGACGATGTCGCCGCCCTGGGAGAAGACCGCACGCCTGCGCGCGTTGTCCCATTCGGCGTCGACCGTGGGAACGGCCTTCCGCTCGGCGTCCGTCAGCTTGCGGGGCTCACCGGTCGCGGCGTTGGCGACCCAGGTCGAGGTTTCGGTATCGCCAGGCTTCCGCCACTCGAACCAGAACTCCTTGGAATCGCCGGACCAGCGCACGGAGTCGGGCGCGTAGCCAACCAGTTTGGGTCCGCGCATGATCGACGCGACGGAAAGATCGAAGGACGCGGGGAGCGCCGCGGCGATCATCGAGGTGCCGACCAAGGCTCCAAGGAACAGTCTCTTCATCGCTTGCTTCACTCCGCAGAAAGGGGAACGGGAGTGTACCGAAAGACGGGCTGGCCCCGCTGACTTACACAGGGGCCCCGGCTCTAGGCGGTGCGCAACGCCAGCTGACCGCAGGCACCGGACACGTCGCGGCCGCGCGGCCAGCGGATGATTCCGGTCAGGCCCTGTGCCTTGACCTGACCATGGAAGCGGAGGGTGTCCTCACGCGTCGGCGCCTGAAACGGACTTCCCGGGAAGGGATTGTGGGGAATCACGTTGACGTGGCAGTCGAGACCGTCAAGCAACTCAGCGATCCGGCGGGCGTCGTCGGGCGAATCATTCACTCCGGGAAGCTGCACATATTCAACGAAGAAACGTCGCGGCTTTTCTGCGTTGGCCTCACGGAGCGCACTCATGATCGAAGCGATCGGCCACGTCTTGTTGTGCGGCATGATCTTCGTGCGCACCTCGTCGGTGGTGGCATTCAACGAAAGAGCCAGGCTCGCCCGGCTCTCTTTCAGGAAGCGGGGAAGATTCTTAACCATGCCTGACGTCGAAACGGTGACGCGTCTCGGCGACAAGCCCGGAAAAACGTCCGTCAGCGATCGCACCGCTGAGAGCACGGCGTCGATGTTGTCCAGCGGCTCGCCCATTCCCATGAAGACCACGTTCGTGGCCTCCAGGCCCGCTCGAACGGCGGCCTCGCGCGCAATCAGGTACTGGTACACGATCTCGCCGGCGGTGAGGTTCCTGCGGAAGCCCATGGTCGCGGTCGCGCAAAAAGCGCAGGAGCGCGTGCAGCCGGACTGGGAGGAAACGCAAACGGTGCCGCGGGTGCGCGAAGGAATCAGAACCGTTTCGGCGCTCTGGCCGTCCCCGAACTTCACCGCCCACTTTGTTGTTCCATCCTCGGCGTCGATCATTGACGTGACCGTCGGCTGGGGCAGCTCGAGCGATGCGCGCAAAGGTCCAAGGATCGACTCCGCGACTCCGAGAACCTTCGCAGGCAGAGCCTTGATCGGGCCGGCCATCAACAAACGCCGCATGGCCAGGGCGCGCGAGTCGCCGCCAAGGATCAGCTTCAGGTCGCCGACGGTGGCGGCCAGCGCGTCGATGGGGTCAGGCGAGGCCAATCAGTGCGCCCGGTGCGGATCCTTCTCGCCCGCCTCGATAGCAACGGTCAGCCGGTTCTGCGGAGGAGGCAAGGGGCACGTCGCGAAATCGGTGAACGCGCAGGGCGGCGAGTAAGCGCGATTGAAGTCAAGAATGACGACACCGTCCTTGTCGGGAAGGCCGCTGTACACGAAACGGCCCGCGCCATAAGTCATCTTCGCGGCCGTCGCATCCTTGAAGATGTAGAAGAGTTCGTCGTGCGCGGGAGTCTCGTATACCGGCGTCAGCTGAAGCTTCTTGCCGTCGAGTTCGAACTCGACCACACCCGGGCTCACGAAGTCGTTCACCTGTCCGATGACGTTCGCAATCTTCACGCTGCTCGGAATAGCACTCGGAACCAGCTTTCCTTTGACCTTGTAGTCGGGCTTGATGTCGAACCATTGGAGACCATGGAACGCCAGCTTGCGCGCGTTCTGCGGATCCCACATGCGCAGGCCGACGAGGTCGCTGCGCTTGATCAGCTGAACCCAGGTACGGCCGACCAGAAAAGGCTCATCGCGCGTGGTGATCTCGCGCGCTTCGGCGCTGCCCTGTCGCAGCGTCACCTTGGCGCCCGTGCGCGTGAAGGTTCCCCAGACCGCCGGGCCATCGGCAACGCGGATCGAGGCGCTTTCGCCCGATCCGATGGAAGTCTCGCCTTCCTTGAACCAAGGAAGGCCCGAGACGGCGAGCCAGCCCCGATCTTCCTTCAGCTCAGTCTCACGATTCTGGCGCCATTCCCGCGTTTCCATCGGCTTCGGTTCGGGTTTCGGGGCGGCCTGCGGCGCGAGCAGGGCGAGGACAAGCGCGGGCGTCGTCATCATCATGGCCGGGTCATCATGACGAATATCACATGAATACGCC
>JBDSLN010000316.1:0-6570 GCA_039916365.1 Vicinamibacteria bacterium | reverse complement strand
GGGCTTCGTTCCCTGGGTTGAGGATCAGTTGCGGTTGCGCGCCGAACGTTCTAGCGAAGATGCCACGAACGGCATCAGACAGGCGATCGTTTCGCTCGAAGCTTCAGGGACGGTCGCGATTGCTGACGTCTCGAACTCGCTCGGCGCGGTTGAAGGGCTGACCCAGTCCTCGCTTCACGGCCTGGTTCTTCACGAGATTCTCGGCTTTGACCCGGCGCGTGCCGACGCCATCTTGCAGCAGACAACCATCATGCGGGCAGGGATCCCGCCGGCTGATCACGATCGGGTGCGGGTTGAGGTGGCGGCGCACGCGCCTCATTCCATCTCGCGCGAGCTATTCGCGTTGCTGATGGCGAACGGCGGAGTGAAGTCGGTTCACGTCGCCGAGTCGAAAGCGGAACAAGACTTTTTGCAACATGGCGGGGGAGAGTGGCGCGCTTTTCTCGACAAGCGGGTCGGCCCGGTCCCGTTCGCCCCGCCGTCGATGTCCCCGGTGCGATATTTGGATGAACTGGGCGTGCTGAGGCCGGGCGTGCTTGCGGTTCATTGCGTGCGCGTCGACGAGGACGACGCGCGGATCCTCGCCGCCCGCGATGCGGTCGCGGTCCTGTGCCCGCGCAGCAACGAATATCTGGACAACGGCGTGCCCCCGCTGGCCCTACTTTTTGGCAACGGCGTATCCATCGCGCTCGGAACGGATTCTCTCGCGAGCTGCGCTTCACTCAACGTGCTTGACGATGCGCGCCTTCTCGCAGGTAAGTTCCCTCGCGTGCCGCCCTCCGCTCTCCTTCATGCACTGACTCGCGGTGGTGCTCAGGCACTCGGGTTTCCCAGGCTTGGCGAGTTGCGTGTCGGATCGCTCGCTCGTTTCGCGTCAATCTCGTTCGATGGCGCCTCCCCTCAGGATCCTGTGGCCTTCGTACTCAAGGACGACGCGTCCGCCCGGGGGATCGAATGATGGAAGCCGCGTCGCCCTTCAGTCAGGCCGCGACCTACGGCCGGATGATCAAGTTCTCCCACTCGATCTTCGCGATGCCCTTCGCGCTCGCCTCGTTCTTCCTCGCGAGTCGGCATGACCCGTTCGATGGAATCAAGCTTCTGTGGGTCCTTGTGGCGATGGTGGGTGCGCGAAGCGCTGCTATGGGGTTCAATCGATGGTTGGATGCCGACATCGACGCAAAGAATCCGCGAACCGCCAAACGCGAGATTCCGGCGGGCGCGCTGACGAAGGGCCAGGTGGCGGTCTTCATCGTCGCGTCGAGCGTGGTGCTCGTCGTCGCCGCGTGGCAGTTGAATCCGCTGTGTCTGATGCTGTCGCCACTGGCTCTCGCGATCGTCTTGGGCTACTCCTACACCAAGCGATTCACGATGCTGTCCCACTTCATCCTGGGCATCGCACTTGGGATCGCTCCGATGGGAGCATGGCTCGCCGTGCGTGGCCAGTTTGATCTGACTCCGATTCCGATCGGCCTCGCGGTGATGTTCTGGGTCGGCGGATTCGACATCCTCTATTCCTGCCAGGACGCGGAATTCGACCGTGTCTCCGCGCTTCATTCCATCCCCGCGCGTCTGGGGATCCCACAGGCCTTGAACCTCGCGCGACTGGCCCACGTCCTGGCGATCGTCTGCCTGACCGTCGTGGCTTTCGTGGAGCCGTTGCACTGGTCTTACTTCGCTGGGCTCGCGCTCATCGCCTTGCTCTTCGTGTACGAGCATTCCCTGGTGACGAAGGACGACCTGTCGAAAATCGACGCGGCGTTCTTTACCGTGAACGGCTGGATCGGCGTCCTGTATCTCGTGACGGTGCTGACGGCGGGACTTCTCAAATGACCAGCGCCGCGCCCACCCCGGGCCGTCCCGAGAAGCAGAACGTGCGCGACATGTTCGACGCCATTGCCCCGCGTTACGACCTACTGAACCGCGTGCTCTCCGCGCGTGTGGACGTCGCGTGGCGCCGCCAGGCAGTAAAGGCGCTGGAACTCAAGATTGGGGACTGCATTCTCGATCTTGCGACCGGCACGGGGGATCTTCTGCTTGAGGAGATGAGGGCGGGTGCGATTCGGAGTGTGGGCGCGGATCTTTCCTTTGGCATGCTGCGCCTTGTGAGCCCGAAGCTCCGCGGTCATGGCGAACCGGCGCGTGTCTCCCAGGGAGACGCGGAACGCCTGCCGTTCGGCGACGCGCGATTCGACGGCGCGTCCATCGCCTTTGGCATCCGCAACGTTCTTGATCGGGCTCAAGGCGTGCGCGAGATGCGCCGTGTGGTGAAGCCGGGCCGCCGCGTGGTTGTGCTCGAATTTCATGAGACGACCGGCGTCGTCGGCGCCATCTTCCGCCTGTACTTCAATCACATCCTTCCCCAGATCGGCGCGCTCGTCAGCAGCCGCGAGGCGTACTCCTACCTTCCGAAGTCGGTGGCCAACTTCGAAACGCCAGAAGGCTTCGGCGCTCTGATGCGCAATGCCGGCCTCAGGGATGTCCATTCACGCCCTCTGACCTTCGGCATCGCTTGGATCCACGTCGGGACCGTCTGAGCGGCAAGGTCACGGAACTTCTCTTGGGCCACGACTGCAAGGCGGAGGGCGTCGACCCGTAAAATCGAACCGGTGATGGTCCTTGCAATCGCGCTCGCGCTTCTGGATTGCGTTCCGGTCCTCTTCCTTGGGCTGGGACTCTTCTTTCTAGCCCAACTGGTGGACCGGCTGGATCCTCGCTCGCGACGGGTCGCACTCTCGGGTTTCGCGCTGATTCTTCTCGGGGCCTTCGCGAACGCCTCGTCCAACCTTCTGCTCGCGTTCTCAGGTCCCGATGTCCCTCTGCTCGAGGCGATGCCGTACGTTTTTGGAGGCCCGGGATTCGTGCTGATGGCCTCATCGCTGCTCCGCTGCCGCGCCTCGGTTCGCGGCCGTACGGTCAGACGCGACCCCTGGATCATGCCCACACTGATCTCGTGGGCGTTCCTGCTGACGGGGTTATACCTCAACAGCGCGGGACAGCCCGGCGCATGGAAGGCCCTCCTGGGCGTTCTTGGCCTCCTGGGAACCCTAACCCTGGGCTTCGCGGCCGCGGACCTTGGGCTGCGCAGGCAACTGCACGTCGCGGCACTTCTCTTTGCATTCATGATGGCCAGCTCGACCACCCTTCTTGTTCTTCAATCGATAACGTTCCAACCCGTTCTTATTCAATTATTTGAGGCGGTACTCAGCATCGCCGCGCAGGCCGCATTTGCCTTCGGATCCTGGCGGGTCGCGGCCGAATACCGGGCGCGAATCGGACCAACTGCCCCGGAGTAGGTTGCAAAAATGACCGACTGGTCAGTAAAATGACCATCCGGTAATTCAAGTGACCACACAGTCAGACACCAGAGAAGCTCTCCTCGAGAAGTTCCGCGTCGAATCCATCACAGAAGGCGCGCTCCGCGCCATCGCCCGAAAGGGCGCCGCCGCGACCATGCAGGACATTGCCGACGAGTCCGGCATTTCCAAGGGGACGCTGTACCTCTACTTCAAGGACCGCGAGCAGCTCTTCGAACGGGTAAGCCGGGCGGGCCTGGGCGAATTGATCGGCAAAGTCGACGCAATCGTCGCGAAGAATCTGCCTTTCGAGCCGACCATCCGGGAACTGGTGCTCATGAATCTTCGCTTCTTCGATGAGCGCCGCGACCTCTACCGGGTTCACTTCGAACTGAGCTCTTCAGGTGGTCAGGATCCGTTCTGCGAGCCCGCCCTCGCCAAGGCGCCGCCACCCGAGAAAAAGGTTCTGGTCGACCGCCTCACTTCCTATTTCGAAGGGCAGTTCGAGAACAAGCAGGAGGCCGGATGGCTGGCCCTGTTCTTCTCGGAAACCATGAGAGCGGTCCTGCTCCGACGCATTCCTGAAATGAACGGAGTTCCCCTCGAAGACGACGCGGAGTTCCTCGCCGACGTTTTGCTGAACGGTCTCTCCGGAAAACGAAAGAAGTCATGATCCACCTGATACTGGCCGCAGCTCTCTCGAGTCAGCCGGCTGTTCCTCCTTCTCCTCCCGCAAACCGCCTCACCCTGCGCGCGGCCCTTGAGAGGGCGTTTCAACTCAATCCGAATGCCCTGCGCGCCGACGAAGAGATCAAAGCCGCGGAGGCCCAGCGCATAGGGACGAAGTCGCTGGTCCTGCCGCGCATCAACATCACGGGCAGCCTGATCCGCAACTCCGAAAACGTCAAGTTCGGCTCCGGCACGGACTCCCGCACGATCCTTCCCCTGAACGACTGGAACGCGCGGGTCACTCTGCAGCAGCCCATCTACGCAGGCCGCCGCGAGTTTCGCTTGTACTCCCAGTCGAAGGAAGGCATCACCCTCGCCCAGGACGGAAAGCTCGCGGCGCGCGATCAGATCGCCCTTCGCGTGATCGCGGATTACGCCTCCGCCATCCAGGCCGAAGCGCTGATCAATGTCGAGAAGCAGAGCGCCGTTCTTGCTTCGAAGCGGATCGAACAGGCGAAGGCTTTGTTCGACGCGGGCGAAGTCACGAAGATCGACGTGCTGCGCGCCGGCACCGCGAACAAGGCCGCCTTGCGCCGCATTGCCGCGGCCGAGGCCGACGCGATTCAGGCGAGATCACGCCTGCGCATGTCGCTCGCGATCGACGGTGGCGATGTCGAACTCGGCGCTCTCGATGACACGGTGGAGCTTGGTCTCCCGGTGGCCGCCGCGCAGACTCTGGAAGAGCGGGCACTCAATCGCCCTGAGGTTCGCCAGGCCGCGACCAACGTGCGGATCGCCGAGTTGGGGATCCAGAAGCAAAAGGGCGCCAACCTTCCCGTGCTCACCGCGGACGCTGCTTACATCCGCCAGAAGTCTTCGTTCCCCACCGACGCCTATGCCCAGGCCGCGCTGAGGGTCACCATTCCGGTTTTCCAGGGCGGAGAAGTGGGTGCTCGGACGCGCTTCGCGGAAGCCCGCCGGCGTCAGGCTGAAACGACGCTCGCCGAAACCCGACGTCAGGCGACCGAGGCTGTGCGCCAGTCGCTCGCGCTCCTTGAGTCAGCCCGCCGGGCCAAGACGCTGGCCGACGATCAGATCGCGGCCGCCGAGGCCGAGTATGCGCAGGCTCGCGATCTTTACGAAGAGCACGAAGCGACGTCGCTCGATCTGGATGCGGCCGAGTCCGGTCTCTCCGAAGCTCGTCGCGCCTTGATCCAGGCCCGCTTCGCGGTACTACAGGCCGAGGCTTCCGCATGGCTCGCCGCCGGATCGCTCGCCGACGTGGCGCTTGAGAATTTCAAATGAGGACCCAAATGAACCCCAATACGATGGGACGCCTGACTCTCGGAGTGCTCACGCTCGTGACCTCCACCGCCTTCGCGCAGGCGCCTGCCGCCACACCGGCGAGCAAGCTCCCAGGCGACGTGCGTGAACTGGCGGCTGCGGTGGAGAAGGCGGGGCAGGATTCGGCCGCGCTCTCGGCGCGCTATTCAGGGGAGTTCATTTCCGCGCAGCGATCCGAAGTGACTTCGCGCATCGGCGGCCGCATCAAGAGTGTGCTCGTAGACGAAGGCGCCTTGGTCCAGGCCGGCAGCGTTCTGCTGGAACTCGAGACGGAGTATCTCGATCTCGATGTCAAGCAGGCGCGCGCCGACGTCGCGCGCGCCCAAGCGGCGCTCAATGAAGCGGAGCGCGATGCGCAGCGCAAGACCGAACTGGTCGCGAAGGGTTCAGTCTCCGAAGCGGCGAGCCTTCGCTCCACCAGCACATTCGAGCAGGCAAAGGCTGGACTCGATGCCGCTAGCGCGCGCTTGAGTCTCGCCCAGACGCGTCGCAAGGATGCGAGCCTGCGCGCTCCGTTCCGCGGCATCGTCGAGACCCGCCACGTGAACGTGGGCGAACGCGTGGCCGAGGCGACGCCCACCTTTCTCATCGTACAGCTCGCTCCTTTGAAGCTTCGATTCCGTGTGCGCGAAAGCGACCTTCAACTCGTGCGCAAAGGACAAAGCGTTGAGGCCGAAGTCGATGCGTATCCCGGCGTGAAGTTCCGCGGCGTCATTTCCGTGGCGGGCGGTGCGGTCGATGCTACGACCCGAACCTTCCTGGCCGAGGCGCGTTTTCCCAACACTGATCTCAAGCTGCGTCCGGGCCTCTTCGCCCGCGTGCGTGTGCTGACCACCGGCAAGTGAGATCCCATGCAAAAACTAGCTGAACTTTGCATCGACCGGCCGGTCTTCGCGACCGTGCTGATCCTGACTCTCGTCGTGGTCGGCGCCTTCGGATACGGCGCGCTCGGGCTCGATCGCTTCCCGAACGTCGATCTTCCTTTCGTCACCGTCACCACCCAGTTCCCGGGCGCTGGCCCGCAGGAAATGGAAACCGACATCAGCCAGAAGCTGGAAGAAGCTGTGAGCTCGTCATCCGGAATCGACGAACTGCGGTCGTTCTCGTCGGATGGATTCTCCGTCATCACCATCGGATTCAACCTGGAGAAGGACGGCAACGTCGGCGCCCAGGAAATCCGTGAACGCGTCGATGGCGCCACCTTCGATCTGCCCCGCGGCGTTGATCCGCCGGTGGTTGAGAAAATCGCAGCGGATGCGACCCC
>JBDSLN010000315.1:0-3693 GCA_039916365.1 Vicinamibacteria bacterium | reverse complement strand
CCCCACCCCGATGAGCTACGTTGTTTTCGCGCGCAAATGGCGGCCCAAAACTCTCGCTGACGTTGTCGGACAGGAGACGGTCACACGCACGCTTCGTAACGCGCTGACCTCGGGTCGCATCGGCCAGGCGTTTCTCCTCACCGGCGCGCGCGGAGTCGGTAAGACTTCGACGGCCCGCATCCTGGCCGCGGCGCTGAACTGCTCGAAAGGAGACAGCCCGACCCCGGATGCCTGCGGTGTCTGTGCATCGTGCACCGAAATCGTGTCCGGCACCTCGCTTGATGTCCAGGAGATCGACGGCGCTTCAAACAACAGCGTCGACGACGTCCGCGAACTCCGAGAGAGCACGCGGTTCAATCCTGCGCGCGACCGCTATCGCATCTGGATCATTGACGAAGTCCACATGCTCTCGGCGGGCGCCTTCAACGCCCTGCTCAAGACGCTCGAAGAACCGCCTCCGCGCGTGAAGTTCATTCTCGCCACCACTGAGATGAAGAAGCTGCCCGAGACGATTCTGTCGCGCTGCCAGATCCACGCCTTCCGTCTGATTCCCGCGAAGACGCTGGCCGCGCACATGCGTCAGATCGCAAGCGCCGAGAAAATCGAAGTCTCCGATTCGGCTCTACTGCGCATCGCGCGTTCGGCCGAAGGCAGCGTGCGCGACGCTTTGTCGCTGTTCGATCAGGTGTACGCCTTCACGGGCAGCCAGATCCAGGACGAGGATGTGGTCAAGCTCCTCGGCTTGATAGACCGAGACCTGTTGCGTGAGGCCACGCGAGCAGTGTTCGAGAACGATTCCGCGGGCGTTCTCCGCGTGATCGAACAACTCGCGTCTTACGGAGCCGACTACGAAGTCTTCTCCCACGAACTGCTCCTCTACTGGCGTGACCTGCTGGTGCTGAAGATCTCGCCTGACAGCGAGGGCGTGGATCTTCTGCCGGAAGATCGCGCGGCTGCCTCCGAGTTCGTCAAGACGATTCCCGAGGAAGACCTGTTGCGTCTGGTCGATTCGCTCGCCCGCTCTGAACTCGATTTCAGGAAGTCCATTGACCCCGATCCGCGGCTCAGCATCGAGATGGCGCTTCTCAAGGCCGCTCAGTTGCGTCGGCTGGTGAATTTCTCCGATCTGGTCAGCCGGGTTGAGCAGTTTCTCGGCGGCTCGCCTCGGCCGACGCCCGTGATGACTTCGGCTCCGCCACGTCAGATTGCCGCTGCAGTCCCGCCTCTGAGTCCGAGTCCGACGCCTGCGGCAGAGGCGACCGCTCCGCCTCCCGTCGCGACGCGGCGCATCACCCCACCAGTGGAAGAGGCACCCCCACCGACACGCAGTGCTTCCAAAGCAGCGCCTCCTGCGCCGGCCACTCCACCCAGCGCGGCGCCGGCGCCAATCAACGAGTCCGGCTCCGTCATCGACCGCCTCCGTAACGCGACCAGCGGGCGGATGCTGCTCGTGGCACTCAATGCCTCAAGCGGCGCGATCGAAGGCGACATCCTTCACCTCTCCGTCTCCGCGGCCCAGCTCAGCTATCTGGAGTCTGAGAAGGACGCGCTCGCAGCCAACGCGCTCAAGGCGTTCGGCAAGAAGCTGCGCGTGGTCTTGAAGGGCGGAGGGGATGACGAGATCGACGATTCCGTACCCGAGAAACCTCGTCCGCCGAGGCCCGCGGTCACGGCTGCGCCCACGCCGGCTGAACCCAAGGCGCCGGCGACGCCCGCGTCCGGAGCGAAGGCTCCCAACAAGAACGCGCTCAAAGCCAAGGCCCTGGCCGACCCCGCGGTGGGCCACACCATGGACCTCTTCGGCGGGACGCTTCTCGATGTGAAGCCGCTGCAGAGCAACGTCGAGACCACGGACGACGAAGCCGGAAGGGACTAGGGCAAGCGCTTAGCGGCTCTCGGCGGAGACAACGCCTTCAACCGACTGCGCGACGGTGGCGGCCCGCTTCTTCTGATCTGGGTTGGCGGTGGCCGACGAGATCTGAATCACCTTGCGGATCGACTTAATCTCAAAGGACGCGTTGGATAGCTCTTTGTCTAGCTTGAAGGCGGCTCGCACCTTCAACTCCAGCGCCTCGTCGTCTAGCTTCTCGCCCATGCTTCGATCGTCGGCGCCCGCGGCTTTGACACCCGATGCGGCGTCGATCTCAAGGAAGTTCACGACCTGACGGACGCCGGGAACTGATGCAGCGGTGGTTTCAACGGTCTTGGCCGTCTCCGCGTTCGGAACTTTGCCGCGGAGGGTGACGACATCCTTCTCGGAACTGACGTCAATGCTGAGATTCTTGAGTGACTCTCGCAGGCCAATCGCGGCCCTGACCTGAGCGGACAGAGTGACCGTCGCCATCTTGTCCCGGACCGCCGCTGCTCCCTCTTTCCAGGGCGCTCTTTCCGGGTGCCGCGCCATGTAGTAGTAAATGGCGGCGCCCGCCGCGACCAACACGGCGAGCACCAGAATCAGTCTGATGAAACGGAAGAAGCAGCCGAACATCGCTTGATTGAGCGCTCCAGACTAGCGACGACGGCGCGCGGACTCTTCCTCGAAGTACTTGCGATACAGGATGTCCCATTCCTCGGAGCCTTCGGGAATCCCGCGCTTCTGGGTTTCGATCTTCTGACGTACCGCGAGATCGATCTCGGCATCGACCTTGCCTTCGTTTTCGAGGAACTTGAAGATCTCGGCGCGGATGTCCTTGGGATCGACGAAGAACTCCACCATCGGCTCATCCTTCAAGTAGCCGATGGCCACGTGAGAGAGCTGCATCATCTTTTCGCGAGAGAGCCTCACAGGATGATTCCCTTCTTCTTCGCGAGTTCGCGCTTCACTTTGCGGAACATGTCGAGTCCGGTGATGTTGTCGCGCGCCATGGTGGTCGAGTGCGACAGCAGAATCTGCCGCGCCTCTTCGTTCAAGGCGTCTTCCAGGCGAATCTCCTTGAGGAGCGCGCTCGTCAGGCCCATCACCACCGCTTCCTCGTCATCGCAATCGATGCGTTTAGCGGTGGTCATCGTGCGGATGATCTTTCGGGCAAGGTACTGAACGTCCTGGTCGGTAGCGCGCATATGTTCAAGGTGAAGTATCGCACGCCCATCGAATAGTCTTCGGGTCATGCGATCGGTGGTTCAGCGCGTGTCCCAAGCCAGCGTGGACGTCTCTGGTTCGCGCATCTCGACCATTGGGAAAGGCTTGATGGTGCTCCTCGGCGTCCGCAAGGGAGATACGCCCGCCGATCTCGAGTGGATGGCGGAGAAGGTTCTGAACCTCCGCATCTTTGACGACTCATCGGGCACGATGAACCTGTCGGTCCTGGATCTCCAAGGCGAGCTTCTCGTCGTGTCTCAGTTCACGCTTCTGGCTGACTCACGCAAGGGTCGCCGGCCGAGCTATCTCGACGCCGCTTCCCCGGAAGAGGCTCGCGGCGTCTACGAAACGTATTGCGATCGGCTGGCCGCGTCGGGTTTGATCGTCCGTCGCGGCATCTTCCAGGCCAACATGGATGTCGCCCTGGTCAACCACGGTCCGGTGACGATCCTTCTCGATTCCGAAAAGAAGTTCTGATCGCCGCGCGGTCTCAGCCTATTTGCCGGTGACGCGCACAAGTTCGGCCACGGTGGTTCGACCGCGCACGACCTTCTCGAAGGCCGACTCGCGAAGGCTTCGCAAACCTTCCTCTCGGGCCACTTTGCGGATGTCCA
>JBDSLN010000314.1:0-4067 GCA_039916365.1 Vicinamibacteria bacterium | reverse complement strand
GGTCGCGGGCTCGCCCAACCTGGTCACGCGCGGCCGGAACGGACGAGAGTCGTGGGTCTACGATCGGTTCTCGACCGAGACGACGGAGCAGGGTGTGCAGGCCGGTGGCGTCGGCATGGGCGCGACGAGCTCGGTTCTTGGCATCCTCGGCATCAGCGGCGGCAAGAAGAAGTCGTCGACCAGCCAGCGCACTCTGATGCTGATCGTCACCTTCGGAACTGACGGTGCCGTCGAGTCGTTCTCCTACCGATCGTCGAAGTTCTAGGAGCATGGCCATGCGATACCTGACTCGAATCCCCGTGACTCTGGCCTTGCTGTTTGCGTGTGTTGGGTTCGCTTCGGCCGGCACCCAGAGAATCCCCGTCACGCCTATCGGCGTGCGCGAAATGCAGACGCGCTCTTACGACGATACGAACGCCAAGGCCGCGATGAGAGCGGCGCTCGACATGCTGCAGGACGGTGGCTTCAACATCGAACGGGCCGATGCGACTTTTGGCCTGGTCGTGGGACGCGGTGCCGTGGTCCGCCGTCCGAGCGCCGGCAAGCGGGCGCTCAAGTACTTGGGCGCCGCGTTCAGCTATGGACTCATCGGCCTGATTCCACTGAATCAAACCGACGAACTCGATGTCAGCGTGAACGTTTCCGCTATTGACGACGACAGTGTTCAGGTGCGGATCGTCATCCAGCGGCGCTACCTCGACAAGAACGGCAAGCTCAAGAAGACCGAGACGGTGAGCGAAGGGCAAACGTATCAGGATCTGTTCGAACTCTTTGGCCGCAGCCTGTTCGTGAGCCAGGCCGGTCAGTGAGGAAAGAGCTGGACATTCCCTCGTAACCTACGACGAAAGCCTCATGAATCGTGGGTAGACTCCAACGATGAGACAGAGTCGCGGCAACACTCGATCCATTTGAACGGCCAGGCTCGAACCCGATCGACGGGAATCCTCCTACTTCTCGCATTCGCGTTCGGCGCAACCGCGCACGGGCAGACCCTGGCGGAGGCGGCGGCCAAGGAGAAGAAGCGGCGGGAGGCGCTTGCCGGAGCGCAGGAGAAGGGGAACGCCTCTTCCGCGAGAGGCGCGGCCGCGCGTGCCAATCCCTCGCCGCAGCCGGGCACGGCTCCAGCCCCCCTGCCAACCCAGGCATCGGCTCCCGGATTGTCGTTGATCTACACTGGCCGGAGCCTGGGAGCACTGGGCGCGCTGCGCAGCCAGGACGAACACGAGCTCCTCACGGAACGCGCCAACGCGTTGCGCCTTCCCTTCAAGCTCGTGAGCCACGCCTGTTGGAGAGCGCCCGGCCTTTCGATCTTCCTCCCGTCGGATGAGCCCAACGGTGATGAACTCCCTCGGCTCCTGGCGCTGCGCGAGGTTGCCGAGCGCCTAGGGGAGGTGGACACCCTGGTTTCAGGGAACGCGGTGCTCGTGCAGGATCCGGACGGGGACCCCGCTGCGCGCGACCTGCTGGCCATGCTCCGAGAGAATCCCCGCACCGCCACGGACTTCCCCGATCTTCGGGCAGGGCGGGCCACGATTTATCGGGCGAACCTTACGAAGAAGAAGGTTGCCTACTTCGTTGAGGAAGCGGGTGCGGTGTTCACGTCCGACCCGACGCGATGGGACCAAGGGGAGGTGAACCGCATCGATGTCGGCTTGGGCCGGGTCTTCGAGCTCCCCCTGAATCTCGCCCAGATCGGGGCCCGGGCCACTCTGGTCCGTCGGTTTGTGGAGGAGGCCCGCGCCAAGGGCGCGACCCCCCTCGTGGTGGACCTTGGCTCCCAGAAAGGAGATCTCGGCGTGGACGATCTCCAACGGGCGCGCATCGACTTCGGAACCCTGAGGCGCCTGGGCTACGAGATCGTCGTGCCCTTCGAGTTTGAACTCGGACTCGGGGCCGGGGCCCTAGAGGAACTCAAGAAGGAGTTCGCCGGGCTGGGCTTCGTCGCGGCCAATCTCAAAACCAAGAGCAAAACCCTGATCGAGTCCTCGCGCGTGGTCGCTGCGGGCGGCGCCCGGTTCGGGCTCGTGGGCCTCGTCCATCCCGGCGTCAGGGGCGCGCTGCCGAGACGGGCGCTCGCGGACTGGACCTTCGAGGACCCCGCGACGGCTTTGACACGGGAGGTCCAGAAGCTCAGGAGTTCCGGGGTGGATTCCATCATCGTGCTGTCCAATCTCACGCCGCAGGAAAACGCCGAGCTGTCGCGGCGCGTCGCAGGAATCGACGCCATCGTCGCCGACCTACACGAGCGCTGGAGTCCGGAGAGACTGAGCATGCGGGTCGAGTTGCCCGATCGTCCCTACTCGCGCCCCGGCTCCCCCGCCCTTGTCGCCCGGGGCTTCGCGAACGGTCTCGGGGTGGGCCGTCTTGACGCCGAGGTCGTGAAGGACGATCGTCCGGGCTACCATGTCGCCGCCCTGACCCACCAGTTGGCCTCCGTCACCGACCGGGTGTCCAACGACGTCGCCCTGGCCTCCGAGGTTCGAGCGCTGAGAGACGCCTCGCGCCGGGAGCGGGGAGAAATGCTCGTGCCCTCATTCGTCGAACTGGAGTCCGCGCTGCCCAAGCTCAGGAGCTACGACGCCACCACCACCCAGGGACGCATCTCGAAGCGGATGTGGGAGGAGTTCATGGCACGCCTGCTGCGCCATCGTGGACAGGCCGAGCTCGCGATCATGAGGTCGCTTTCGCACTTCCCGCCCCAGATCGGCAAGCTGCACGAGGACGAGGTGCGGGAGTGGCTCTGGACCGACGAATCCATCGTCACTCTCGACCTGCGCGGAGAGGACCTGCGGGCCATTCTCGGCGAAGACGCGGCCGGGGAGTTGGTCCTGAGCGGCCTCGATCGCGGCAGCAACAAGATTAACGGACGTCCTATTGACAGCGCGACGCTGTACCGCGTGGCCACCACCGATCTGCTCTTCGAAGGGGCGCGCTTCCGCTCCTTCGAGCACGGCCGCAGGGTGCGGCGGTCTTTTCATCTCGGCCCCGAGGGCCTCATCGTGTCGGGAGAGGGCGGAAACGTTCCCCTGCGCGAACTCGTGCTCGATGAGCTGCGGCGCGTGCGCCGCGCTTACAAGGGCGAGGCCCAGATCCAAAGGGTGGCGGCGATGCTGGCCCAAGACCCCGTCTTTGAGAAATTGTCGACCTTCTACTTCGACCGACCCACTCTGTTCGGGTCGCTGGCCCAGGGGTTTGGTAACGAGGCTTACGGCCAGGTCCCGGAGAGCCGGGCCACCGCCCAGAAGAGTTCTCTCGTGGGGGGCGGGGGGCGCTTTCGTCTGGTCCAGGACCGGAAGGACTTTGCCACTGAATATGGCATGACCGTGGGTTACTCCCGGCAGACCACCACGTCCACTGCGGGTAAACGCCTGACCCAGGAACTGACCGACGACCTAAAGGCTGACATCACCCTGAGGCCCAAGATCGGGAGCGGCGCGGCGCGCTTCGGCCCGTTCACGCGCGCGACCTTCGACACAGAGTTCACACCGACGATCAACCCCAAAACCCAGGAATCAAATCCGAGACAGGCCGCGCTATCGGGAGTAGCTGGGATCATGAAGGCCCGGGGACCCAGGTGGCGCACCCTCGAGGTCGGCGGCATCGTCGAGACGGATCTTTCCCGCCACACGCTTCTCGCCGGGGCCTCCGCTCGCGCCGAGTTCCAGGCCGGCCGCAACGGCCGCCTCAACTATCGCATGCGCAATGACCTCACATGGTTTGCGTACACCGGGGACGCGGATGAGAGCGTCCTCAGCCTCCGCTACAACATGGTGCACGAGGTGCTCTTCCCGCTGTTCGACGAGCTGTCGCTCTCGGTCGCGGCCGATGGGTTTCTCTTCCGGGGTGTTACGCCGGCCACCAGCAAACCCGGTTTCAGCCTGATGCTCCGGGTCGGCCTGACCTACGACCGGCTCTGGAAGCCGCGGTTTCAGCCTCTCTTCTAGCAGTCCGCAACTCACACGTTGGGCGCGAGCGCGGGAGAATCGATAAGCATAGGTGCGAAGGTCACCACGAAAACTTCCAGCATTTCGGGGGTCGGGACCTCCACCAGCGGTGATCCGGAGAGG